>NZ_QTXQ01000010.1:1163-97511 GCF_003461725.1 Anaerostipes sp. AF04-45 | reverse complement strand
ATGGCACTAAAATAACGTGCGGTTAGTACCTCCCACATTCTGCCGTCGGACAACTTCTTTCCATTCTCAATGTCGTTTAGCGCGGTTTTCGTGATTCCGGTTAGATCTTGTAATTGCTTTAAAGTTATATTTTTATTGTGTCGTGCGTGCCATGTTCTTACTTCCATAAATCACATTATAAATGAAAATTAGATATGAATTTTTGGTAAGATTTACCATAACAATACACTTAAGAGGGATGTTACTAAATTACTACAATAAGGAGGATTTTATGGAAACTCAAAAATTTTATGCAAATACCTGGTTTACTATTTTAATGCTTATTATCTTTTTCCCGGTTGGATTGATACTTATGTGGAAATATGGAAAGTTTAATAAGGTTGTTCGAATCGTTATTACCGTTCTTCTTTGTCTTGGTTTGCTATTTTCCTTATTTGGAGAAGAAAAATCAGATTCCGAATCAACCACATCTTCATCAGCCACTGAAAAGAAATTGACTGCTGCCGAAAAATTCGCTAAAGAGCAAAAACTTTCTTCTAAAAGAGGAATCAATTTTTATAATTCTCTAAAAAGCATCGGAATTGAACCATCTAAAATTGATGTACAGAAAAAAGCTGAAAATGGTATGTCTTTTAATTATTCTGATTATTCTTTCGAAGTTTATTTCGATAACGACAAGGTAAAGAACTTGAATAGTGGTACTGTAAAATTTATATCAAAATTTAAAAAGGTCGATGCTGTCAAAAACCGTTTACTTTCTTCTGAAGAGCGTACCTGGTTAATCTCATCAACAAAAGAAAAGGTAAAGTCTGTATTGAAAGCACCGAAAACCGCAGATTTCCCTGGTGCAATTCTCCATTCTGAAGACTGGTCAATCTCTAAGGACAAAAATAAATACACAGTTTCTTCTTATGTAGATGCTCAAAATAGTTTTGGTGCACAGACAAGAAGTGAATATACTCTTATTTTTAAATGGAATGGTGATACAGACATAGAACCGGAATTAACATCCTTTGTTTTTGATGGAGATAAAATTTTATAGATAAAAACCGCTCGGCGGCAACCGAGCGGAATTAAATAGACTATGGCCGGATGTCTCCGGATTTATCTACCTAGCAAATAGATTATATCATTTTAGAGAGACACCTGGCAATAGGTGTTATTTTTGTACTCTTTTTTAATACAATAGAATGAGGTGATGTAATTGAGAATAGCCGCTGCTTATATAAGAGTAAGTACACATATGCAGGAGGAATTGTCGCCTGACGCTCAGAAGCGTCTTCTGGGCGAGTACGCAAAGAGGAATGGTATGATTCTTAGCAATGAGTTTATTTTTATGGATAAAGGGATTTCAGGTAAGAAGGCTGAAAAACGTCCTGACTTTATGAAGATGATCTCCATGGCCAAACAAAAGCCTGCACCATTTGATGTGATCCTGGTTTGGAAATTCAGCCGTTTTGCAAGGAATCAAGAAGAAAGCATCGTATATAAAAACCTGCTTCGTAACAAATGTAAGGTTGACGTGGTAAGTATTACAGAACAAACCGGTGATGGTATGTTCGGAAAACTCATCGAGCGTATCATCGAGTGGATGGATGAGTTTTATTCCATACGTTTAGGAGAAGACGTGACAAGAGGTATGGTGGAAAATGCTATGCGTGGAAATTTCCAATCATCACCGGCCCTTGGATATCAAGTTGTACGCAAGGGAGAGTTGCCGAAAAAAGTTCCTGAAGAATCAATGCCTGTTGAAATAGCATTTAAAAAGTTTGTTTATTCTTCTATGGGTTTTTTAGAAATTGCCCGACACTTGAACTCTCTCGGCTATCGCACAAAGAAAGGAAAATTGTTTGAAGCGCGTGGCGTTAAATACATTTTAATGAATCCAATTTATAAAGGCTGGCTTAGATGGAATTACAGGAACCCTGATGGGACTAAGAAGTCCAAAGATGACTGGATCATTGTGAAAGTTCCAAAACTTGAACCTACTGTATCTGAAGAACTTTGGGATGCTGCAAATGAAAGAATACAATTAATGAGTAAAATTATTGTTAAAAAAAGCAAGCCATCATCTGTTAAACGTCATTGGCTCTCCGGACTAATAAAATGTTCTGCTTGCGGCCGTAGCCTATCCACTTCCGTACACACTGACAAACGATACGGAAGAACCTATATCAATTTTCAGTGTTACGGTTATTTAAAAGGAAAATGTTCAATTTCGCATCAGGTATCAGAAAAGAAGATCGTCCCTATTGTTTTATCTATGTTAAAGGAAGATTCATTAAAGAAAGAGGTTCCCTTCGAAATCTTGACGGATACAAAGAGTTCGGATGAAATCTCGATCATAAAAATGCAATTAGATAAAATAGAACTAAAGGAACTTAGAATCAAAGAAGCATACCGGAATGGTATTGATACATTAGATGAGTACCGCGAAAACAAAAATATACTTTCAAGGGAAAGGTCTTCCCTTCAAGATAAACTGGAAAGCTTATCTGTCCCTGAAGAAGAAATAAAGGCAGATATGCCAAATAGGATTAAAAGTGTGTACGATATCGTTTCAAGTGAATCTACGACTAAAGACGAAAAGTATGCCGCTATTAATTCAATCGTAAAGAAAATTATTTATCGCAAGTCTGACGGTGAAATTGACATCTACTATTATTACTCTTAAACCGCATAAATACGCGTTTCTTTCTACTACATACGCTATTACTATAAGGATGACACAGTGGGGATCTAAATATCTGGGAGATCAGGGATATACTCCTATCGAAATCCTCAGATATTACTATGGAGAAAGTATGTATATCAATACCGCGGAGCAGATTTCAGGCATTCCTTCCTCCTGGCCGGGTTATGATCTGACCATAGGCTCCACCGGTGATAAAGTCCGTCAGATGCAGGAACAATTAAACCGGATTGCGAAGGACTATCCTTCTATCCCTACGATACCGGTGGACGGCACATACGGACAGCAGACGGCCGATGCGGTAAGAGTATTCCAAAATGTATTCGGCCTTGGGCAGACCGGAGTCGTAGATTATCCGACCTGGTATAAAATCAGCGAGATTTATGTGGCTGTAAGCCGGATTGCGGAACTTAACCCTTGAGTTTTTCTCACTATTTCCGTCACGCTTTAAAATGCGTTCCTCCAATAGTGATAAAAAACAATCGCTGGCTGGCTCCTCTTGTTCAAAGGACACTTATCCGGCAAAAATAACGTCCATTCATAAAGGCGGTGGGTTTTTATTTCCCACCGTCTTTTCCTTTATATATCTGCAGTTCTAAGAAGTATCTGTCTTTTGGCTGTTTTCCGAAATAAAAGTCTGTTTCTACTATTAATAGATCTTCTGGCTGGTTTTTTGTCTCTGCCTCTTCATCGATTCTGGTGTCCTCAGATACGTTGCACTCATAAGTTCCCTCCGGCAGACTGAAAATCCCGGGATCTTTTACATCTGTCTGCTGTATCTCCAGGAAGATATAAGATTTGGCTTCTCCCCCTTTTCTATGATGTATGATACCCTGCTGATAAAAAACCGTCAGCTCCAACTTTTGGGACAGCGAATATAATTTTGTCACTTCACTCATATACGCTTTATCATCCGTGGACGGGTGATTCCAAGGCAGCGCGATGACCATTCTCTCCCCAATATATTTGCTGTAACTGTCACTGCCCTTATTCCGTATTTCCTCGGCTCCCCTGATCCGCCGTTCCAGCCCGTCTATCTGGAACAGTGTGTCCTGTATCCTTTTGGCTTTTTCCTCTGCTTTTTTCCTTCCGTCTTTCAGCAGTCCTTTCATATCTAAATGACCCTCATTATCCATATACTCCTGCATCTGTTTCAATGGAATGTCCAGCCCAAGGCACAGCAGGATCATGTCAAGCATGAGCATCTGCTCAATTGAATAATATCGGTAACCGGTATCGGGATTTATATATGCAGGCTTTAGTATACCGAGGCGGTCATAATATCTCAGAGATTTAATGCCGACTCCTTTCATCTTGGAGACTTCCCCGATTGTCAAATATTCTTTCATTTAATTCCTCCTTGACTCTCCCATGATGGGATACTTTATACTTTTATTATAACAAAAATTTGGAGGTTATTTTATAATGAACAAACATAAATTTTATCAGTTTGTGATACCGTCAGTCTGTGCATCTATGGTAACCGGATTGTATTTTGTGGTTGATGGTATCTTTGTAGGCCGCGGGGTCGGTTCAAACGGTCTTGGCGCCATTAATTTAGCAGTTCCCTTTATATGTATTTTGACTGCAGTTGCCATGATGATCGCTATGGGAGGATCAACCATTACATCCATCTTCATTGGTCAGGGAAATGAACAAAAAGCTCTGCGCTCATTTATGAACAGCATTTATCTGGTGTTGATATTTTCAGCTTTTATGACAGTGTTCAGCTTTTTGTTTTCAGACCAGATTGCCAGGCTCTTAGGGGCACGCGGAGATCTTCTATCTCTTACATCCGATTATCTCCGGTACTATATTTTATTCGGAATCTTCTTCTGCATGGCTATGGTACTAGCAGCGTTTGTGCGGAATGACGGAAACCCGAAACTGGGACTGGCCGGTATGGCGGCCGGAGCTTTGAGCAATGTCTTTCTCGACTGGCTGTTTATCTTTGTCTTTCATATGGGAATCCACGGAGCGGCCGTCGCTTCCGGTCTCGGGCAGGTAATTTCCTGTATGATTATGCTTCCTCATTTTATTCATGGGAAAGGAAGGCTGAAGCTAAAGCTTCTTCCTATAGAAAAATATTACACTTCAGAGATCCTGAGACGGGGGGGGGATACCGGAACTGATCACTCAGATGAGCCAGCCGGTCACCATCTTCTGCTATAATCTGATCGTCATACGTTATCTTGGAAACATCGGGGTATCTGCTTTTTCCGTAGTATGTTATCTTTTAACACTGGTCTTCTCCGTATTTATCGGCGTTTCTGACGGGATACAGCCGTTGATCAGCCGTTCCGCCGGAGAGGGAAAGAAAGAACTGGAACGCTGCTTCCTCAAAAAAGGTATCGCCGTAAACTTTCTTCTTGCTTTCCTCCTGTATGCCGTACTGCTCTTGTTTGGAGAACCGGTCATTCACATCTTTAACCGGGAACCGGCGCTGGTAAAGCTTGCCGGTGAGAGTTTATCTGTCTACGGAGTCTCCTTTTTGTTTGCGGCAGTCAATATGATCTTTACTACTTACCATCTGGCGTCCAAAAGGACATTCAAAGCCCTGACGATAGCCTCACTGAGAAGTTTCATCATAAATGTCGCATTTATCTTTCTCATGCCTGCAGTCTTTGGCAGGCAGGCCCTCTGGACCGGAATTATCGCAGCAGAATGTACAGTGACCTTCATCGCTGTTCTCATGATGAAAAAATCATCTGATTCTCATACCTGCAGTGCAGCGGCCGCAGAAAACTGAATTCCAACGAAACCTGTATTAGGACAAAAAAATCCATGGAACCTTTCGATTCCATGGATTTTAATTCATTTCTTATAAAATTCCGCCGATACTTAAGAATAACGGTGCGAATACTAAAGCTACGATCGTCATTAACTTGATCAAAATGTTGATTGACGGTCCTGATGTATCTTTGAAAGGATCACCTACAGTGTCACCGACAACGGCTGCTTTATGGGCATCGCTGCCTTTTCCTCCGTGATGTCCTTCTTCAATATACTTCTTCGCATTATCCCAGGCTCCTCCGGCATTTGCCATGAAGATCGCCATCATAACTCCAGATGCCAAAGATCCTACTAATAATCCTCCGAGAGCTTCCACTCCTAAGAGAACACCGATGATCAACGGGGCAATGATTGCCATAACACCCGGAAGAAGCATTTCTTTTAATGCTGCTGATGTAGAAATCTCAACACAGTTCTTATAGTCCGGTTTTCCTTTTCCTTCGAGGATTCCCGGAATCTCTTTGAACTGACGGCGTACTTCCACGATCATTTCGTTTGCTGTCTTACCAACAGACTGCATGGTGAACGCTGAGAACAAGAACGGAAGCATTCCTCCGATCAGCACACCTACGATAACTTTCGGATCCAGACAGTTGATTGTTGTCAGGTCAACAGCCTGTGAATAAGCAGAGAACAGAGCCAATGCGGTTAATGCTGCTGAACCGATGGCGAATCCTTTACCCATAGCCGCTGTTGTATTACCTACTGCATCAAGTTTATCTGTAATCTTACGCACAGATTCGTCTAACTCAGCCATCTCTGCGATACCGCCGGCATTATCCGCAATCGGTCCGTAAGCATCGACTGCTACGGTAATACCTGTTGTGGAAAGCATACCTACCGCCGCGAGAGCGATTCCATATAAACCTGCAAACTGATATGCAACGATAACCGCGATACTGATGAAGATAATCGGGAATGCTGTGGATTCCATTCCCACTGCAAGTCCTGAAATAATCGTTGTCGCAGATCCTGTCTCAGACTGATCAGCGATCTTCTTAACTGCTCCGTAGTCACTGGATGTGTAGAACTCAGTTAATTTACCGATAATATTGCCAACCAGGACACCGCCAAGGATTGCCCAGAAAGTATCCAGGTTTCCGAAGAACTGACGGCTTAAGAAGAATGCCGCAATCAAAACGATAACACTTGAGAAGTATGTACCTCCGTCCAGTGCCCTGTGCGGATTCTGGCTCTTCGTATTTACTACAAAAATAACACCGAGAATAGATGCCGCAATTCCGATCGCTGCAAGTACCAGCGGGTACACAGCCCCTTTTACGCTGAACGCTACAACACCGATGGTAATGGCAGATACGATAGATCCGACATAAGATTCATATAAGTCGGCACCCATTCCTGCTACGTCACCTACGTTGTCACCTACGTTGTCAGCGATAACTGCCGGGTTTCTCGGATCATCTTCCGGGATACCTGCTTCTACTTTACCTACAAGGTCAGCTCCGACGTCAGCGGCTTTTGTATAAATACCGCCGCCTACACGGCCGAACAATGCCACAGAGGATGCTCCCAAACTGAATCCTGTCAGTACGCTGACATCTCCAGTCACCTTGTAAACCATAGTAACACCGAACAGTCCAAGACCTACCACAGTAAGTCCCATAACGGCACCGCCGGAAAATGCGATGGATAAAGCTTTGCTCATCCCGCCTGATCTTGCTGCCTCTGCAGTCCTTACGTTTGCTTTTGTTGCTGTATGCATCCCGATAAATCCTGCAAGAGCAGAAAAACATGCTCCCACTAAAAAGCATACTGCTGATACCCAGCTCTGAATTCCAAGGCCGATCAATACAAATACTACAATACAAAATACTACAAGCAGCTTGTATTCTGCCCTTAGAAATGCATGGGCTCCTTCGTTGATCGCTCCGGCGATTTCTTTCATCTGGTCATTTCCTTCATCCGCACCTTTTACTTTCGTCATCAGTGCAAATGCAACAACCAGAGATAAGATTCCGGCTGCAATCGCAATGTACATTTCCATTGTCCAATCTCCTTTCATTTCCTCATAATATATGAATTTGAGTTTATGACTTTTAGTCACGTTTTAATATTATACCAAAGTCATTTCAAGAATACAATATTTCAATTAAAAAAAGACTGGAAGAGAGGCTCCTCTTCCAGACGTAACATTTATTTGATTTCCACAATCCATCCATGGGTATCTTCGATTTTGCCCAGCTGGATTCCGCTCACAGTGTCATAGAGTTTGTGGCTTAATTCGCCGATTCCTCCGTCTTTTACCTGCATGATCTCATCTCCCCAGCGCAGTTTGCCAACCGGTGAGATGACGGCCGCGGTTCCGGTTCCCCAAACTTCTTCCAAAATTCCTGCTTTGTGGGCTTCATAGATCTCATCTATGGAAATCCGCTTTTCTTCTACCTCATATCCCCACTCTTTGCAGAGCTGTATCACTGAGTCTCTGGTAATACCCGGCAGAATACTTCCGTTTAGTTTCGGAGTCACTACCTTGCCGCCGATCTTGAAGAAGATATTCATAGCTCCTACTTCTTCTATATATTTTCTTTCCACTCCGTCCAGCCAAAGTACCTGGGAATATCCTTCATCATGTGCTTTCACCTGGGATAAAATGCTGGCCGCATAATTGCCCCCGGTCTTGGCTTCTCCGATTCCTCCGCGTACAGCTCTTACGTAGTCATCTTCGATCCAGATGCTGACAGGGTCCAGTCCTTCCGGATAGTAAGGTCCTACCGGTGACAGAATGATAATGAACTGATAGTATCTGGAAGTCTTCAGGCCCAAAAACGGATCTGTACCGATAATAAACGGACGGATGTATAAAGAATGGTCCGGTTCACTCGGAATCCAGTCCTTGTCCAGCGCAACTAACTGCTCAATCGCCTGGATGTAGTCTTCTTCCGGGATTTCCGGAATACACAGCCTGTCAGATGAACGGTTAGATCTCTTTGCGTTCATGTCCGGGCGGAATAAATTCACGTTTCCATTTTCTGAATTATATGCCTTCAGCCCTTCAAAAACACCCTGTCCGTAATGAAAGATCGTTGCAGCCGGAGACAATGTGAGATCAGCATAGGGAACGATGCGCGGATCATACCATCCCTTTTCCTCATCATAGTCCATCACAAACATGTGATCTGTAAAAATGGTCCCAAACAGAAGCGGATCATCTTTTCCCGGTTTTTCTTTCGGACACTGTGTCTTTTCAACTTTGATATCTAACATGTTATCTCTTCCTTCCTGTTATATGTAGTTTTTCATTAAGTTTTATTATGAAACTTTTTGAATCTTCTGTCAATCGTCATTCCGTCTCTGATACTTCAAAAATACATATTCAAGGTCAAAATAAGTCTGTTCTTCACTTTCTTTTACAATCTCCCACTCTTTTCGTGCGTCAAGATCCGGAAAATAGGTGTCTGCATCATATGCATAGTCGAGTCTGGTAACATAGGCCGTATCACAGTAAGGAAGCATCATCCGGTATATACTCTCGCCCCCGATGATAAAGATATCTTCATCCGCATATTTTTTAAGTTCTTCAAACAATTCTTCCCGGCTGTGGACCACAATGGCTCCCCGGCCGTCGTAATCCTGATCTGTCGTCAGGACAATATTCGTCCTCTTCGGAAGAGGCATGCCGTTTGGAAAACTCTCCAATGTCTTTCTCCCCATGACTACAACTTTTCCTGTCGTAGTCTGCCGGAACATCTTCATGTCATTTGGGATATGAACCAAAAGCTGGTTTTCCCTGCCGATTCCCCAGTTTTTGTCCGCATTCACAATCAAATTCATATTTCTCTCCTATATGGCAATGGGGATATCCTTAATCTGCTCCCCTGCTTTGTAATCTTCTATCTTAAAGTCATCCAGAGTAAACTCATAAAAGTCTTTCACATCGGGATTCATGGAAAACTTCGGTGCGTCATAAACCGGGCGCTTAATCAGTTCCTCTATGATCGGAATGTGCCGGTCGTAGATATGTGCGTCAGCGATCACATGGACAAACTCTCCCGGCTCCATGCCGCACACCTGTGCCAGCATATAAAGCAGAACCGAGTACTGGACTACATTCCAGTTATTCGCCGCCAGAATGTCCTGAGATCTTTGATTTAGGATGCCGTTCAGGACAAGCTTTTCATGGCCCGGTTTCTTGGTCACGTTAAATGTCATGCTGTAAGCACACGGATAAAGGTTCATCTCATGCAGGTCCTGATGAACGTAAATATTCGTCATGATCCTGCGGCTGTATGGATTGTTCTTTAAGTCGTAGATCACCCTGTCTACCTGATCCATCATGCCTTCCGCATACTGATGCTTTACCCTCATCTGATAGCCGTATGCCTTACCGATGGATCCGTCTTCGTCTGCCCATTCATCCCACACATGACTCTTTAAATCATGGATATTGTTTGACTTCCTCTGCCAGATCCAGAGCAGTTCGTCTACAGCAGACTTGACAAATGTCTTCCTCAGTGTCAGCGCCGGAAACTCCTTTGACAGGTCATAACGGTTCACAACGCCAAACTGCTTGATCGTATAAGCCGGTGTGCCGTCCGGCCATTTGGGCCTGACCTTTTCTCCCTCTGTGCTGGTTCCATTTTCTAAAATATCTCTGCACATGTTGATGAACAGAGTATCTGCGTAACTCATGATTCTTTTCCCTCTCTTTCTCTTCTGTCAAGTTCTTCTTTTATCTGTTCTTCTTCCTTCTCACTGTTGATCGTCAGCATCTCGATCCTTCGCTGGAAGAATGCAATCTTCCGGTCAAAGATCCCCAGCTTATATAGATTATACACAAAGATGCCCAGAATTAAAGCAAGAAGCATGCCTCCAATGCCCGAGAGCTTTAAACCGATATAAATCAAAAACAAAGTGGCAAGGGGTGAAATCCCCATACTGTCTCCCATCATCTTAGGCTGAAGCACCTGTTTGGTCACAAGACAGATCACATAGATGATCAGCAGTATAATGGCGGTCTTAATATCTCCTGTGAGGATCTTGTAGAGTGCCCAAGGGATGATCGCCGTCCCGGTCCCAAGAATCGGCAGCACATCAAGAATCGCGATCACAACGGCCAGGAAAAATGCATAGCTGATCCCCGCAAGGATAAAGCCGATCCAGAGAATCGCAACTATAATGACCATGATCTTTACCTGTGCCCAGCAGTAGCTTGCCAAAACTCCGAGTGTATTGTGGTAAAAGATACCGATCTTATGACGGACCATCTTTGGAACGTGCTTTTCATATCCCTGCACAATCTTATCCTTATCCACGATAAACAAATATGAGGCAAAGAACATAACCACCGTTCCGATAAATCCGCTGGTCATGCCTTTGGCCACATTGCCGGAATGTTCCATGCCGTAATTCCCGATGGCACTCACTGCCTTGTCCAGCACCTTGTCCGTGGAACCGAGCATCGTATCAAACTTTACTCCCATTCCATATGGCAGAGAATCCAGAAGGTGCACTGCCTGTTCTTTCAGATTCATCAGCTGTGTCTGGACCGTCTCCCTCAGATCCGGAAGATTGGCCGCAAATCCCACGATCTGGGCGGCCAGCTGGCTGACAATAAATGAGATCAGTGCGATCAGGCCTGCAATTACCGCAATAATGATCAGTGCCGAGCCGAATCTCTTCGGAAGACTGATCTTGTCTTCCAAAAACGCAATCACCGGATGGGCCAGCATCGCCACAATCCAAGCAGCCACAAAGGGCCATAAGAATCCGATGCACTTAGGCAGGACAAAGATCAGAAGAAAGGCCCCTCCCGCGATCACTATAAGTTCCATGAATATTTCCAGATATATTTCCCAACGTCTCATCTTTCATCACCCCAGCTTTTTAATTATTTACATTATAAAGTAACGTTCTCCGGATGACAAGGTCACAGTCCCTCCGGATGTAAAATTCACACTTTCGACATAAATACATTCTGCCCTTTTTCATAATAGTAAATCCGGTCAGACAATATCTCACCTTCATCCACCACGGTACGGTTTACTTCTTTCACCAGTTCCGAGAGGGCCGCAGGATCACTTCCTTCCTTTTCAGGCACAAGCAGAACCTCATGGATACTGCTGGGAAGAATATAAAATCCACCTTTAATCTGATCGGAAAAACTGTCGAGAATTCCTTCATAGAGGACAGTTCCCGCACCATTGAGTCCCTCTTCATTGGTCAGGACAAACAGCTCTCCTGCCGCATCCATCTGAGGAAATAACTCCTCCATAGGCCGGAGCAGGGGCGGAAAAACTCTCTTTGTATTTGCTTTTGCATCTTTCATGAGCTGATCCTTTGTGATGCCCCATAAGTCAAGATCCTGATTGCGGATCAGAGCACTGGCCATCCCATTCTTGTCATGGTGGGCAAACCACCGGTAAGTCACGGCCAGATCCTCGATTCTCTCACAGGGACAGTCCTTTAACTGTTCTTTGTTCTTCTCATAATTTACAAGACGGAAAAATAGCAGATCCCTCATGTGGCTGTAATCCCTGTAAAGGGAAGCATCGATCGGACTGTCTGCCCTGCTGTCCTCATAGACCGCACCTATCCTGCATAGGATCTCTCCCAGGTCTGCTCCCTCCCGGTAGTCCTCATAATAGGAATCTAAATAAATGATAGGCTGGCAGACTTCTTCTCCTTTTCCGATACAGAGGCCGTTTAAACTGATGTTATTGTTCTTTGTCACCTGCCGGATGGAGGCCTGCTTTTCCTCCGGGTCCTTCACATACTCCAGTATGTGTTCTTCTACATAAGTTAAAAACTCTGGTCTGGTCAACATAACCGTCTCCTTCCTTGCTGAAACGGAAGTCTACGTCATACCCCTCCCCGTATATTCCATATTTTAGAAATAATTACATTATTATCTTAACTCAAAGTTTTTAAAAAAGCAAGCAGTACCGGGAAATTTTCCGTGACCTGCCTGCTTTATCCTATGGCCTTATTTGTTTTTTCAAAAACTTCACCAGAGTCTGCATCTCATCATCTGTGCCGATCGTAATTCTTAAATAATTGTCAATTCTGGGCTTGTCAAAATACCGGATATATATTTTTTCTCTCTTTGCTGCTTCGAATAATTCTTTGGCCGGAATAGATTCGTGTGATGCAAAGACAAAATTTGCCTTGGAATCCGCAAATGCAAATCCCAGATTTCTAAGTTCCTCCTGAAACCATTCTCTGGTATTTATAATCTTTTCTCTTGTCTTTTGGAAATATTTTTCATCCTCGATCGCCGCCTTCCCCATAACAATGGCCGGCTCGTTCATCGTGTAAGAATTAAAGGAATACTTCACATCGTTCATAGCCTTGATCAGCTCTTTATTTCCCATGGCATATCCTATCCTGAGCCCGGCAAGAGAGCGGGATTTAGAGTATGTCTGTACGACCAGCAGATTATCATATTCAGGGATAAGGCTTCTCGCGCTCTCACCCCCAAAGTCGATGTAAGCCTCGTCCACGATCACAAGAACATCTCTGTTATGATCTAAAATATCCCTGACTGTCTCCAATTCTAAAAGAGCCCCTGTCGGCGCATTGGGATTCGGAAAGATCACTCCCCCGTTTTCTCCGTAATAATCTCCGGCATGTATGCCGAACTCTTCATCCAATGCTTTGGTCTCATACGGGATCTGAAACAGACTGGCCCAGACATCATAAAAAGAATAGGTAATGTCCGGGAAAAACACCGGCTTTCCGGAATTAAAAAACGTCAGAAAAGCGATGGCTAAAACGTCATCTGAGCCGACTCCGACGAAGACTTCGTCCCGATTCAGACCGTAGTAGGAACTGATCGCTTCTGTGAGATCCGCCGCTGCCGGGTCCGGATATTTTCTCAGATGTTTAATATGGTTTATCGCTTCTAAAACTTTCGGAGAAGGAGGATATGGATTCTCATTGGTATTCAGCTTGATCACACCGTCCTCTTTCGGCTGTTCTCCCGGGGTATACGGGACTACATTTCTTATATTATCTCTCCAAGATTTCATTTTAATTCTCCTTGTATTCATCGATCAGTTTCTGAAACAGGGGCAGCGCCTTCTCAATCCTTTCCGTAGGTACACAGTAGGAAATCCGCACATAACCCGGACATCCAAAGCTGTCCCCCGGAACCATCAGCAGGTCATACTTCTTTGCCCGCTCACAAAATGCGTTGGCGTCCGGTTCCAAAGCCTTGGGGAACAGGTAAAATGCCCCTCCCGGCTCCACACAATCGTAGCCCATATCCGTCAAGGCATTATAAAATAAGTCTTTGTTTGCCTGATATACGGACAGGTCTGCCGTGAGATCAGCACAGTCGCCGACTACTTTCTGATATAAAGCAGGCACACTCACATAAGAAAGCAGCCTTCCTGAAGCAATAAACACGGGCAGAAGATCCGCATAGTCCTCCGCCTCACACGGTGCGATGATATAGCCGATCCGCTCTCCGGGAATAGAAAGGGATTTGCTGAAAGAATAACAGACTAATGTGTTATCATAATATTTCGGAACGTGGGGAAGTTCTATTCCGTCATAGACGATCTCCCTGTATGGTTCGTCGGATATGATATAAATGCTGTGGCCTGTCTCTTTCTGCTTCTCTGTGAGAAGCTCCGCAAGCCTCTGTATCGTCTCCCTGGAATAAACGGCTCCGGAAGGATTGTTCGGGGAATTGATCAGCACAGCCTTGGTGTGCACATTGATGGCAGACTTAAGCCTTTCAAAATCAATCTGGAATGTCTCAGTCTCAGCCGGTATCACGGCGAGCTTACATCCGGCTCCCTCGGCATATACCTGATATTCAGGGAAATAAGGCGCAAAGGTGATAATCTCATCCTCCGGCCCGTCCACCAGACTTTTAAAACAAATGCCCACAGCCGCCGCAGCGCCAATCGTCATGAAAATATTATCCGCGCTGTAAGCCGTGTCAAACCTTTTGTTCAATGACTTTGCCACTGCATCCCTTACCTCAAATATGCCCGCATTGCTTGTATATCCATGGACTGCCACCGGATCGCCGTTCTCTATGTACTTCATAGCCGTCTCATCCACTTCCTTCGGGGCAGGAACCGATGGGTTTCCTATACTGAAGTCAAATACATTTTCAGCCCCCACTTCTTTGGCCCTCTCCATGCCGAATTCAAAAATATCCCGGATCACGGAGTGCTGCTTCGATAACTCTAATACTTTTTTTGATAACATAAATCCCACTCTTTCTTTCGTATGTTCACAAAAAGGCAGTACGCATCATCAGCCGTACCGCCTTTGGTTTCAAACAATATTTAACCGATCACGTCGCTCATATCATACATACCGGCCGGTTTGCCCGCAAGGTAGATAGCCGCGCTGACTGCCCCTTTTCCAAAGATTGCTTTGGAGTAGGCCGTGTGATGAAATTCAATGACTTCATCCTGTCCGGCAAAGATCACATCGTGCTGTCCGACTATGGTCCCTCCGCGGACCGCCGAAATGCCGATCTCTTTTTTCGGACGCCTGATCCTTCTCTGACTCCGGTCATAAACATACTCGTACTCGTTGTGAAGCGCTTCATTGACTGCGTCTGCCAGCGCAAGGGCAGTTCCTGACGGTGCGTCTACTTTCAGTTTATGGTGCTTCTCTACGATATCAATATCAAAATCCGCATCTGCCAGCACCTTTGCTGCCGTATTCACAAGCTTTAATAAAACATTAACCCCAAGAGACATGTTGGCAGACCTTAAAATTGCGGTCTTTTTGCTTGTCTCCTCGACTTTTTTTAACTGTTCTTCACTCAGACCCGTCGTACATAAGACAAGCGGTATCTGCTTTTCAGCCACATAGCTTAACAGCCGGTCCGTGGCTTTGGAGGAGGAAAAATCAATGATTACATCGACATCCACATTGCAGTCTTCCAGATTTTTAAATACCGGATACGGATTGTGTCCGTCGTCTTTAAAGTCTATTCCCGCCGCCATGACCGCACTTTCGGATTCTTCGATGATCCCGCTGATCACCTGTCCCATAGCACCGTTGCAGCCGTGCATCATTACTTTTATCATTTGTGCCGCTCCTTAAAGAATTCCTACATTTTTCATAGATTCGATGAGTTCCTGTGCGTGATCTTCTTCCATCTCTGTAAGAGGCCTTCTCACTGCGTTGGCTCCGAATCCCAGCTCTGCCATAGCTCTTTTTACAGGAATTGGGTTTACTTCACAGAACAGTTTATGGATCACGTCCATATACTTCATCTGAAGTTCCTGACTGCCCTTTACGTCTCCGTTTAAGAACTTCATGACCATATCATGGGTCTCCTGCGGTGCGATGTTGGACAAAACAGAGATCACACCTTTGCCTCCGAGAGATAAGACCGGAAGGATCTGGTCGTCATTTCCGGAATACATGTCAAGTTCTCCGTCTGTCAGATAGAGGGCATCCGCAACCTGTGAAAGATTGCCGCTGGCTTCCTTCATACCTACAATGTTCTCCACTGATTTGAAGATCTTTGCCGTCGTCTCAGGCTGAATGTTCACTCCGGTCCTTCCCGGGATATTATACATAATGATAGGAATGTTTACAGAATTACCTATGCTCGTGTAATACTCGACCAATCCTGCCTGTGTGGCTTTGTTATAGTATGGAGTTACAACTAAAAGCCCGTCGCTTCCGACTCTCTCCGACTCCCTGGCGAGATAAAGGGCTTCGTCTGTGCAATTAGCACCTGCCCCGGCAATGACCGGAACCCGTTTGTTGACACAGGAAACACATGCGGCAACGACCTCGATCTGCTCCTTGTGAGACATCGTAGAAGCTTCCCCTGTGGTCCCGCAGATGATGATGCTGTCGGTGCCGTGATTAATCTGATCGTCAATGACCCTCTCAAGCTGGTCATAGTCTACTGATAAGTCTTCTTTCATCGGCGTGATCAATGCAACGCCGGCTCCGGTAAATATAGCCATATACATTCCTCCTAATCTCTTATGTAATCTTATGATTCTTTAATTGTGTTAATGCAGTAGATGTCATCCACCCAGTCCTTCAAAGAATCAGGCAGTCTTCTTCCTGTCATGATGACTTCCAGTTCCTCGTCCCTTCCGGAGACCAGGGCCACCAGTTCCTCCTCAGAAAGAAGTCCAAGATCTAAAAGTCCGAGTACCTCATCAAGCACTAAGACATCGCACTGTCTGGTGTCAATGACCTTCTTCGTATAACAGAGGCCGTTGCCGATGAAATGCTCCTGCTCTTTCTTCTGTTCAGGTGTCAGATCCATATAGTGCTGTTCATACTTCTCAAAACTGAACAGCTGAATCTCTGGTTCCAGGCGTCTTATAAAGCTGATCTCCTCCGTGTCTTTTCCTTTCAGGAATTGAACAATAATGACTTGCTTCCCCTGTCCTGCTGCTTTGATGCAGTGGCCTAAGGCCGACGATGTCTTCCCTTTGCCCTGGCCGCAGTAAACTTCCACTCGTCCTTTCATCTTTTCACCTCAAAGAATCTTCCTTTAGTAATATCGCTTTATTATATCACCATTCCGGCAAAAAATCCATACTTTATCTATCGCGCTGATTTCCCTGTCATGTCCTGTAAAACAGGGAGTTTTACTCTTCTTCCGGGACCTTCATTTCCAGTTTGTTCACAGAAACTTCATATGCAGTCCTCTTTACGACTTCAAATTCACTGATCCGCTTCTGGTACTCACGGCTCTGAATCCTTCCCACAAGTTCAATCCTGGCGCCGATTTCTAAACTCCCCGCAAATCTGGCATTCCTTCCCCAGCAGATACAAGGGATATAATCGGATTTCCCGTAAGAACGGTTCACAGCCAGCAGGATGTCACAGATTTCTCTTCCGAGGGGTGTCATCCGGTAAACCGGCTGCTTACATATAAACCCGTCCAGCTGGATCTGGTTCGGCTTCACGTCTTCCATGGAATCGAGGAATTCCAAATCCCTTACGAAGACGGATAAAATCAAATGGTTATGGTTTTCTTCATGTTTGTTATACGACCGGAACTGACCGAAAGCCCTGAGATATTTGCCCCGGCAGTCCTTTGTTACGTCCACTAAACGTTCGGAAATCATCAATGGTATTTCATCAGTCGCTTCGCTTAACCTGTTTACTAAAAGTTTGACCATATAAAAACCTTCGCCAAAAATCTCATGGCTGTATTCAAAGGTGGATATAATCTCGCCCGCTACCTCCACTTGATTATTATTGATTCCTTTTTCTGTCATACTTTTTCTCCCTTCTTGTATCAATTCGTGTACTATACAGAGTATTCTAAATTGGCATCAATTAGAAGAAAAATCCTTCGACAAAATATTCGGAAGGTTTTGACATTATTGTTTCTTATACGCCTGTCTTTTTCTCATCGTAGGATCCAGAATCTTCTTTCGGATCCTGATATTTTCCGGGGTGATCTCCAGTAGTTCATCGGTGTCAATAAACTCTAAGGCCTGCTCCAGGCTTAAAATTTTAGGAGGTGAAAGCTTCAGTGAATCGTCAGAGCCTGATGCACGGGTATTGGTAAGCTTTTTCGTCCTGCACACGTTTACTTCAACATCCTCGGCCTTTCCGTTCTGGCCGATCACCATGCCGCTGTAAACCTTCTCTCCGGCTCCAACAAACAGCGTTCCTCTCTCCTGGGCCGCAAATAAGCCATAAGTTACCGTCTCCCCGGTTTCATAAGCGATCAGAGAACCCTGCTTGCGGTACTGAATGTCTCCCTTATAAGGTCCATAACCGTCGAATACTGTATTTAAAATGCCGTTTCCCTTGGTATCTGTCAAAAATTCTCCCCTGTATCCGATCAAACCTCTGGACGGAATAGAGAATTCAAGCCTTGAATAACCGCCTTTGGCAGAACTCATACCCTGAAGTTCACCCTTTCGCTGGCTTAATTTATCGATGACAGCTCCGGCAAACTCTTCCGGCACGTCAACTACGGCAATTTCCATCGGTTCCAGCTTTTTGCCTTTTTCATCTTCTTTATAGAGAACTTCCGCTTTGCTCACTGCAAACTCATACCCCTCACGGCGCATGTTCTCGATCAGTACGGATAAATGAAGTTCTCCGCGGCCGGATACCTTATAGCTGTCTGTGGTATCACTTTCTTCTACTCTTAAGCTGACATCTGTGTTCAGTTCACGGAACAGCCTGTCCCTTAAATGTCTGCTGGTCACATACTTGCCTTCCTGTCCGGCTAAAGGACTGTCATTGACCATAAACTGCATGGCAATGGTAGGCTCTGAAATTTTCTGGAATGGGATAGCTTCAGGCTCATCAAGATCACAAATCGTATCTCCGATGTGAATATCAGAAATCCCTGAGATGGCTACAATCGATCCGATCCCGGCTTCTTTCACATCCACTTTGTTAAGGCCTTCAAATTCATATAACTTGGTGATGCGAACTTTCTGCTGTTTTTCCTCTTCATGGGCGTTTACAACCATGTATTCCTGATTCACCTTGATAGAACCGTTGTCAACCTTACCGACTCCGATCCTTCCCACATATTCATTGTAGTCAATCGTACTGATCAGAACCTGGGTCGGTTTCTCCGGATCTCCCTCCGGCGCCTCGATATGTTCAATGATCGTATCAAACAGCGGCTTCATATCTTTCTTCTCATCGGAAAGATCGGCAACCGCATATCCGCCCTTTGCGGACGCGAAGACAAACGGACAGTCCAGCTGCTTATCGTCTGCGTCCAGTTCCATCAGTAATTCCAGCACTTCATCCACAACTTCATCCGGCCTTGCCTCCGGACGGTCTACTTTATTGACACAGACGATCACGGACAAATCCAGTTCCAGCGCTTTTTTCAATACAAACTTTGTCTGAGGCATAGGGCCTTCAAAGGCGTCTACTACAAGCACCACTCCATTTACCATCTTTAACACACGCTCTACTTCTCCGCCGAAGTCAGCATGTCCCGGTGTATCAATAATGTTGATCTTTACATCATTATAGCGCACGCCGGTATTCTTTGACAAAATCGTGATACCGCGTTCTCTCTCAATATCGTTAGAGTCCATGACTCTTTCTTCCACTTCCTGATTTTCACGGAAGGTACCGCTCTGTTTTAATAATTCATCCACCAATGTGGTCTTTCCATGATCTACATGGGCAATAATCGCAATATTTCTGATATCTTCTCTTACCATCTTATACTCACTTTCCTTTAAAAAACGTCAACTTTTGTAGTTTAGCACATACGGATATAAGATTCAAATATTACTCTCATTGTTTCCCAATGTATTTATCTCATTCATTCTTTATTTCGTTCCGAAAATGCGGTCGCCGGCATCGCCGAGTCCCGGCAGAATATATCCGTTCTCATTTAATCCCCTGTCGATCTCCCCACAGTAAATCTGAATGTCAGGATGTGCCTCTGACAGGCGTTTTACTCCTTCAGGCGCTGCTATAATAGAAACAAACTTTATCTGCTTACCGCCCTTTTTCTTTACAAACTGAACCGCCGCATCCGCAGATCCTCCGGTTGCAAGCATGGGATCTACGATCAGAATCATACGCTGGTCGATCCCTTCCGGCAGTTTGCAGTAATATTCTTTGGGTTCAAGCGTCTCTTCGTCTCTGTACATCCCCACATGTCCTACTTTGGCAGACGGCACCAAGGACAGAATCCCTCCGGTCATGCCAAGTCCTGCTCTGAGGATCGGGACCAGCGCAAGCTTCTTGCCTTTAATAATCGGTGCAGTGGTTGTCTCCATCGGTGTCTTGATCTCGATCTCTTCCATTTCCAGATCCCTGAGCACCTCATAACCCATGAGCATAGAAATTTCTTCCACCAGCGCCCTGAATTCCTTAGTCTTGCACGTTTCATCCCGTAATTGGGAAATTTTATGTTTGATTAACGGATGGCTAAAAACAGTTACATTTTCGTTCATAACAGTTTCCTTTCTGTATCTTCTGTAGTTTCTGATAAAAATTTTATCACAAACAGACCCACATAGAAATCCTTTCTATTCTATTTCTATTATGGTATGATATTTTCACGAATATGCTAAGAAAGGAACCTGATCTTCATGAATCATTTTGAGTTGATCAACCGATTATATAAAGAACAAATTCTGCCGAGAGAAGATTTTATTCACCTGATCGAACACAGGACAGCGAAGGATGCCGATTATCTTGCATCCCTGGCCCGGAAAGAAGCTCAGAAAATATACGGCACCGGAGTCTTTCCAAGAGGGCTCATTGAATTTACCAACTACTGCAAAAATGACTGTTTATACTGCGGCATCCGCCGTTCCAACCCAAATGTCAGCCGTTACCGTCTGACCGTGGAACAGATCCTCTCTGCATGTGAGAGCGGATATGAGCTTGGATACCGGAGTTTTGTCCTTCAGGGAGGAGAAGATCCTTATTTTCATGATGAGCGTATGGTTTCTATTGTCTCCGCCATGCGCAAAGCCTATCCAGACTGCGCGATCACCCTGTCCCTTGGGGAACGCTCACCGGAAAGCTATCAGGCTCTCTATGAGGCAGGGGCCAACCGCTATCTTCTGCGCCATGAGACGGCTACCGAGGAACACTATCAAAAGCTTCATCCAGAAGTGATGTCCCTGGCCCACCGCAAGCAGTGCCTGTGGGACTTAAAAAAAGCCGGCTTCCATGTCGGTACCGGATTTATGGTAGGCGCCCCCGGACAGACAGCTGCCCACCTGGCCGAAGATCTTCTGTTTATCAAAGAGCTGAATCCTAAAATGGTAGGGATCGGGCCGTTCATTCCTCATCACGATACACCTTTTAAGGATGAGCCTTCCGGCACAGCGGACCTCACTACTTACATGATCAGCATCCTGCGCCTGATGAACCACCATCTGCTGCTTCCTTCCACCACGGCACTTGGAACGATCGATCCAAACGGCCGTGAAAAAGGAATCCTGGCCGGCGCCAATGTGGTCATGCCGAACCTCTCCCCGATTGATGTCAGAAAAGATTATGCTCTTTATGACAACAAGATCTGCACCGGAGATGAGGCTGCCGAATGTGTAGGCTGTCTCGGGCGCAGGATGGAGAGCATCGGTTATCACCTGGAATTCAGCCGCGGTGATTACCGGGAATAAAATCTGTCTATATTAGTGAAGCCGGGGATGCGTGTATATCCCCGGCTGTTTTTATTTACCTTTTTGTACTTTTGTTTCTTCTATTTTCTTTTGAACCGGTTCTGGCTTGGGAATCTCAATTCCCTTTAAGCTTTCTGCCTGAAGCTTTATCTCCTGTGTCCTAACAGATGTAAAACTGTCAGACGGCAGCGGCTTCTGATTCAGCAAAAAAATTCCTACGGCTGTTCCATCTGTTCCAGCAGATTTTTAATGTGCTCCACCTTTTCGTCGCCGATACTGGTTTCCTTCTGTTTCCGGACAGCTTTGAGACAACAGTGGTAATCCACTGATCTGAGCCATGCACAAAAAGCCATATCGTCTTTCAGCAAAGGAAGAAAACAGAAGACCTCCAGATAGATCGCCTGCACGATGTCTTTAACTTCACTCTGATAATACAAAAATTTGAGACAAAAACCCTCATCATCTCATGCGTATGGTGATAGAGATACTCGAAGGCCTGTTCGTCCCTGCCTTTTGCCCTCTCTACATAAGGGCACAGCTTTTCATAAATATTATCTCTCTCCATCTTATTACTCCTATGTGTTCTGCTTGTTACTATAAATTAATTATTTCCGAAACATAATAAAAAACTGGAAATAAGACTGCAGCCATGGAGTTTCTTTTATAGTACCGACTCTAACGGATTCTTAAAAAAACCTGATAAACATCCACGGCTCCAAATCCCCATTCCCTGTTTGGATAATTTCGGTCCGGATCTCTCCTGGCTCCGCGGATCAGATAATTCTTCAGTCTCAGTGTATTCATGATCAAGTCATTTTCTTTGACCTGGCCCCACTCCAGCAGCAGTGCCGCAAGACCGGCGACCACTGACCCTGAAATACTGGCGCCCGTCTTCATCCCAAACCGATTCCTGGGAAGGACTCCGATCACATTGACACCCGGCGCCGCAAAATCCGGCTGTATGGTCATGGTCCTGGGATATCCTCTTCCGCTTTCGATAAAAAAGCTGTTATTACTCTGATTATAAGTGGAAGGGGTAATGACCGGTGCCGCGTTCCCAGGTGCAGTGAGTGTATTATATGGTGTAGATTCTAAGAAATAGGTCTCATCGGTGATAAAATTCCGGATGGGAAGCCACATGTCAAACTCCCTGCTCCCCACATTTTCGTCTGTCACATGAACCTTCCAGACTCCCTCTGCTGGGGCACGGAATCTCATACGGATAAAAGGAGAACCTGTGGATACGTCAATGGTAAAATAATCTACGATGAGACTCGTCTGTTCCAGCAGAAATGTGATATTCCTTCTGCCCCTATAGCCTCCTGATATTACACCGGTCCTCTGGCCCGAAGGCGATTCGATGTCCACAAAAAACTGGTTTGGCTGAAAGCCCCAAAGTTCCGCCGTAAATCCGTATTCCCCCGGCCCCACCTTTATTTCCACCACAACTTCTCCGTCCGAGAGTGCACCCGCATAGTGATGTTTGGCCTGCCCTTCATTTCCCCCGGTCACAACGATCGCAATTCCCGGCTGGTATGCCAGGGCTGAAATCTGCCTGGCCAGCGGTGAAGTTCCGGTGTGGGAGGAAAGATTGGTCCCAAGTCCCAGATAAATCACAACCGGCATATTAAGTTCATCTGCCTTCTCCAGAACATAGCGGATCGCCAGCATGATATCCGGTTCTGCATAGACTTCCTTTGAAGGATCAATACAGTAATATTCTTTCAGATAGCTTTTTGCCTGTTTCAGTTTTACCACCACCAGTTCGGACCCCGGCGCGATCCCTGAAAAATTCTCTTCCTGTACTTCATTTCCCGCGATCATGCCTGCAAGAAAAGTTCCATGTCCCGATGTATCCTGGCTCGGAACAATCTCCAGGGGATTTTCTGCCTGCAGCGCCTCATCTATCTGCTCTTTTGTGTATTCCGTCCCATATCCATAAGGCATCGGAGGATCTTCTCCCTGTATCGTCTGATCCCATATATATTGAATCTTTGTAGTCTGGTTTCCAAGCTGGAACACAGTATTCGTATAATCGATCCCTGTATCTATGACTGCCGCCAGAACTCCCTGTCCTGTAAGATCAAGCCCCGACCGCCGCACCTGTGCCGCCCCGGTCTCCTCCAGAACCTGCATATCCATAAGACCATAGCACCTGGGAATTGCATTTCCTGAAAAATTGGAGACAGGGGAAGCAGCCGCCTGCTGCTCATCTACATAGACAATCGCATATTGAAAATTCACCTGAGTAATGCAGTCTGAATGATAAAAGTCCCGAAGTTCATTCGGACTGGTCCTGAATCCGGAAATAAAATCGCGGTAATTTTCATTGACTGCCGCCCCAATACAATCATCCGGCATAAAATTCTCCAAAAAATAATCTTGCTTAATAAGTATGAAACATCTATTTAAATTATGAATTTTTCTCTGTAAGATGATTTTGTGTAAATTATGAATTTTTCTCTGTAAGATGATTTTGTGCAGTTTCCACATAATACCTGCTGCTTTCCCTGATATCCCGGATTTCTTCTTCTGTCACCGGACGGACCACCTTTGCGGGACGTCCGAACGCAAGACTTCCGTCCGGGATTACGGTTCCTTCCGTCACAAGGCTTCCCGCCCCAATAAAACAATGTGTGCCTATTTGGGCTCCGTTCATGATGATGCTTCCCATGCCGATCATTGTCTCATCCCCAATGGTACACCCGTGCAGAATCGTGTTGTGTCCTACCGTCACCCGCTCCCCTACGAGGACCGGATGTCCTTCCTCCACATGGACCGTGCAGTTTTCCTGAATGTTAGTCTGGTTTCCGATCTTTATACGGCTTTCGTCGCCCCTGACCACAGAGGAGAACCAGACAGATACTCCGTCTCCCAATTCCACGTCTCCCAGCACTGCAGCCGTAGGTGCCTGATAATATGTCTTTTCCATAGCGTCTTCTCCTTAGATTCTTTCTGAAATTTCTCCTTTTCGGTATGCTGTCACGAGACAGCCCAGATCCTTAATGCTTTCCTTTATTCGTTTTCCGTTGTCCGTATCCCCGACCCGTTTCCTGCGGATCACCTTTTTCGACAGGACCGTATCTGAATGTATGTCTGTTTCTTCACGGATGACAAAATCCCTTGATTTAAACGGCTCATGGGCAACCAGTTTAATTCCGTAAGAATTAGAAACAAGAGTATAACCTGCAATTCCTGTTTTTTTCTGGTATGCCTTTGAGAAGCCTCCGTCAATGATAAACAGCTTTCCTTTGCATTTGATCGGACTTTCTCCGTCCTTGACAGCGACAGGCATATGGCCGTTGACGACATGTCCTTTCACGCCGTCGGCGTCAAATTCCTCCAGTATCTGATAGAGGACTGCCTCCTCCTCGATCAGCTGATAATAATAATCCTTTGTCTCCTTTTTCAAGACCGGATCATCCACAAAATAGCGCTCGAAGGTGGCCATCTTATCTTTCCCATACACCGGTGAATTTTCATTGGACCATATGTACCACATGATATCCTGGCCATATTTTTTCTTCGGCGAATTTTCCTGCTCAAAATATCCCTGGCGGGCGTGGTGTTCCAGCACATCGTAGAGGGCCTTCCCCGCATATTTCTTTCCGTTGATCTTCACCTGACGGAAACTTCCGTCTGCATTCAGCGGAACGCAGCCGTGGTAGAGAACCATGTCGTTATATGTAAGATACATGCTGCCTTTAGAAAAAAGAAACCGCACATGTTCCTGCAGATGAGCACAGTATTTGAACGAAGTGATCAGATGTTCCATCACATACTCTTCTTCTTTGGTCAGCCGGTACGGATCTTTTGGATCGATGGTTGGAAAATGAGTATCCTTTAACGGATATTTTTTTCCCCGGATGCAGATAGTGCCTTTTTCATAGTCGATTTTATCCAGAAGCAGACGCTCCTCCATGGCGAAATCCGGTCTTCTCCTGATCAGGCGTCCCTCCAGCTTAAATTGAATGACGGCAATGGCCTTGTGCATCTTTTTATTCAGGTCCAGCTCCCTGACATCCTCTTCCTGGACATCCCCCGAGATTGTAAACAGTTCACAGGGATCATCCTTGTAACAGTCCAGCGCAAACCTTGCCAGAGGGATGAGATTGATCCCGTATCCGTTTTCCAGGGTGTCGAGATTATTGTATCTGGCGCTGATCCTCACCACATTGGCAATACACGCCCCATGTCCGGACGCAGCCCCCATCCAGAGGATGTCGTGATTTCCCCACTGGATATCCAGAGAATGATAATCCATGAGACAGTCCATAATCCGGTGAGCTCCCGGTCCGCGGTCATAGATATCCCCGATCACATGGAGATGGTCGATGGTCAGCCGCTGGATCAGATGGCCCAGGGCCGCGATCAGTTCCCTGACCTGCCCGGTCTTTAAAATCGTCTCGATGATCTGGTCAAAATACTCGTCCTTGTCCAGCATTCCGTGTTCTGTGATCAATTCCTCCATAATGTACGCAAACACCGGAGGCATCGCTTTCCTCACTTTCGATCTCGTATACTTGCTTGCGGCCAACTTTGCCATGAGAATCAGCCGGATCAGCGTAGTCCGGTACCAGGAATCCAGCTCTTCTTCGGACAATTCCTCTTCCATCAGGTCCATCTTCTGCTCGGGGTAATAGATCACGGACGCCAGGTTCTTTTTCTCTTTGATACTTAAAATATTGCCGAACTGATCGTCGATCTTTCCCCTGATCGCCCCGGAACCGTTTCTCAATATGTGGCTGAATTTCTCGTACTCCCCATGCAGATCGGAAACGAAGTGCTCTGTTCCTTTGGGAAGGTTTAAAATCGCCTGCAGATTAATAATTTCCGCAGAAGCCGCCGAAATATTCGGGTACTGCTTGGACAGTTCTTTCAAATACTTAAAATCATTCATACACAATCCTCCATAAAGCTATTATATCATCTCCTCAGCAAAAATATTAGGCAAAAAGCCAGATCATATGATCCGGCTTTTTTTCTGTTATTGTCCCCGCAGTTCGATCACCGGCGTACCGTAATTTAAGATATAATCCCTGTTGATGATCACTCTTCCGATCGTGTCATCCTTGGGAATCTCAAACATGATATCCAGCATAAATTTCTCTATGATCGCCCTTAATGCGCGGGCACCAGTCTTCTTTTCCAGCGCTTTTTCCGCGATTGCTTCCAGCGCACTTTCGTCAAATATCAGCTCAACTTCATCCAGCTCCAGAAGCTTCTGGTACTGTTTTAAGATTGCATTTTTCGGCTCTTTTAAGATCCTTACCAGCATATCTTTTGACAATCCTTCCAGCGTAAATACCATCGGAAGTCTCCCTAAAAATTCCGGTATCATTCCGTACTCCCGCAGATCATCCACAGTGACTCTGGACAGAATATTCTCGTCTTTGTCAAATTTATCTTTCAGGTCCGCATGGAAGCCGATGGATGTCTGCTTCATGAGACGCTTTTTGATGATTTCATCCAGATCGGGGAAGGCTCCCCCGCAGATGAACAGAATGTTCTTTGTATTAATGGTCGTCATGGGCACCATAGCATTTTTGCTTGTTGCACCTACTGGCACTTCTACCTCCGCGCCCTCTAAAAGTTTTAACAGCCCCTGCTGCACGGACTCTCCGCTGACGTCACGGCTGTTGGTGTTCTGTTTCTTTGCGATCTTATCAATCTCATCGATAAAAATAATACCGTGCTCTGCCTCATCCACGTCATTGTCTGCCGCCTGTAGAAGCTTAGAGAGTACGCTCTCCACATCGTCTCCGATATAGCCGGCCTCCGTCAGAGAAGTGGCATCCGTGATGGCAAGCGGTACCTGAAGAAGCCTCGCCAGAGTCTTTACCAGATACGTCTTTCCGGAACCGGTAGGCCCGACCATGAGCATGTTGGATTTGTCGATCTCGATCTCTTCCATGGTGTTGGTCACCACCCGCTTATAGTGATTGTAGACCGCCACAGACATGACCTTTTTCGCATAGTCCTGTCCTATGACATATTCATCCAGCATAGCCTTGATCTTATGCGGTGCCGGAATATCTCTTAAATTCAGTTCCTTTTTTTCTTTCTTTTTCTTCTTTTTATCTTTCTTCTTCACTGCCTGCACAGGCGGTTCCTGCATATTTTCCATCAGACGGGACAGATCCATATTGTTCAGGTCCATGTTTGTGGCATCGATAAAGCTGAACTGTCCGTTTCCCATACTGTCCATCGTTCTCTGCATACAGTCTACGCAGATATGTATATCCTTGGGAAGTGTGATCATCTTTCCGGCAGCCGATTCCGGCCTGCGGCACAGATAGCAGTAGTGCTCCACATCATGAGGCTCGTCTTTCTCCTCATCAGTTTTTGCAGGCACTTCTTTTTCTTCTAATTCTGTTTCATTTATCTCTTCAGACATTATTTGTACCTCATTTCTTGTAGAAAATATCATACCAGCCGGTAAACTTCCCGGATGGCCTTAAGTCCTTTTATCATATCTTCTTTCTGCATTTTCGTAAAGCCTAAAATATACTGCTCCTTTTCGGGACCCCCATCTATATAATACATCGAAAGGGGATAAATCCTGACTCCCCGTTTCAGCAGTTCTTTTTCAAACCGCCTGGTATCCTGAATAGGAAAATCAACGCGCACATGAAGGCCTGCTCCGGCCCCGTAAACCGTGATCCGGCTGTCGATTTCCTTCAGCTTTTGAATCAGGAGATCGTGCTTTTCTTTATAAACATTTCTCATCCGGTTTAAGTGCCGTTCAAAATGCCCTTCCGACAAAAAAGAGGTGAGAACACTCTGGTCGATCCTGGATACCGCACAGGAAAAAATACCCGCGGTCTTTCTGTATGCAGACACAAGGCTTTTGGGCAGCACCATATAGCCGATCCGTATGGCCGGAGCGATCGCCTTAGAAAAAGTACCCATATAGATCACCTTGTCGCTCTCGTCGATGCCCTGGAGGGCCGGGATCGGTTTTCCATAGTATCGGAACTCACTGTCGTAATCATCCTCGATGATATACCGTTCTTTCTTTTCTCTGGCCCATTTGATCAGCCGGCTCCTTCTGCCGATGGGAAGGACCACACCGGTTGGATACTGGCGGGCAGGCGTCACATAGGCGAGATCCGCGCCGCTCTGCTCCAGCTGTGAAACCTTCAGGCCCTCCTCATCCATGTTTATGGGAAGTACCTGAAATCCAAGTTCCCGGACCGTCTGATAGGCGTTTAAATATGCCGGATTTTCCATGGCCATGGTCCGGCCTTTCCCCAAAGTAAGACTGAGAAGGAACAGCAGGTTTTCGATCCCCGCTCCAATGACAATCTGGCTGGTGCCCACATGGACGCCTCTGGACTGCCTGAGATAATACATGATAGCCCTCCTCAGTCCCAAATCTCCCTGATTTTCTCCCTTTTGGAACAGCTCACTGTTGTCGTTCATCATGACTTCTTTCAGAAGCCGTCTCCAAACATTATAGGGAAACAGGGACATGTCGACTCCCACAGGAGAAAAATCAAAGGGGATCGGCTCTTCCTCCTGCACTGGATCTTCTTCCTCTGTCTCCACAGGAATATTTAAAGATGCAAGATCTTCCACCTGACAGACAAAGTATCCGCACTTGGGCTTTGCCTCAATATATCCTTCTGCGGTCAGCTGACCGTAGGCCAGATCGATCGTATTTCGGCTCAGATCCATGTGCTTTGCCAGCCTCCTGGTGGACGGAAGCTTGGACCCGCAGGGCAGGGCCCCGCTCCGTATTTCATCCCGGATATAAGCATAAATCTGCCTGTAAAACGGTTCTTTTTTTGTGTGATCCAGTCCGATGGTAAGCATCTGTCCCTCCCGGCGGTTTTTCTAGTAATTCTTTACGGTGATTTTTTCAATGACAATGTCTTTTTTAGGTTTGTTCTCGGCCTTTGCATCTGACACAGTCTGAGTCTGGGCAATCTTGTCCAGAACATCGTATCCGTCATACAGCTGGCCGAATACCGTGTAGTCTCCGGTCAAAGACGGGTATCCTCCCTGCTCTTTAAAAAGATCCCTCTGAGCTTTTGTAAGTTCTATCGGAGAAGAATCCAGCATTTCATCTGTAACTTCCCTGTTCTGCACTACAAAAAACTGGCTTCCGTTGGTATCCGGACCTGCATTTGCCATACAGAGTGCTCCTCTCACCGGGATCAGCTTGTCAGAAGTCTCATTCTTGAACTCTTTTCCCCAGATGCTCTGTCCGCCTTTTCCTGTTCCCGTCGGATCGCCTCCCTGGATCATGAAGTCTTTGATGACCCTGTGAAAAATAATCCCGTCATAATATCCGTTGGATGCCAGCGTCAAAAAGTTTTTGACTGCCAGCGGGGAATCCTTGAGGAAAAACTTAAATTTCATTGTTCCGTAGCCCTTGACTTTCACAATGGCAACCGTCTCCCCTTTGGACGGGTCCCCGATCTGCACAGTCTTTTTGGCTCCGTTGATCTTGATCTCTTTATATTTGCTGAGCACCTTTGCCTCCGTCGATTTCTCGGCAGTCGTCTTTGCTTTTTCTGTTTTCTCCTGTTTTTTCTCAGTCTGGCACGCAGAAAGCGCTAATGTGCAGAGGAGCAGTCCCCCTGCGATCAGTTTCTTTTTCATTGATCTGTTCTCCTTTACTGTTCTCTGATTTTATCTGCCGGAAATACGATTCCGGTCTGCCTTCTGGCTTCGTCTATGATCTTCATTTCCATTACTGAAGCTTCCAGATGCGGATGGTCTGTCTGCCCCGTCTCGATCAGTTCTACAAAAACCTGTGCTTCGTAATTCATCGGGTTGGAACGGCTGTCACATTCAATGATCTCTTCACTGCCATCGTTATAAAGAATCTTGATCTCTCTTGGATTCGGGCACTCTGAGATGATCATGCAGCCATTCTCTCCCTGTATCTGGGTCGGAAGCTTGGAATTGGTGATCTTTGAATAAATAACCTCCGCCTGTTTATCCCCATAAGATGCGATGAGAGAACCTGCCCCGTCCACACCGTTGTTCAGGAATATGGCGTCTGCCAGTATTTTTTCCGGCATCCCGAATAGTGACGCAAGAAAGTGCACGCAGTACACGCCGATGTCCATAATGGCTCCGTTGGAAAGTTCCGGCTTGAAAGCATTTTCAATAATCCCGTTTTTGAACTTGTCATAGCGGGAAGAATACTGGCAGTACTGGATCGTGGCACGGCGCACGGTGCCAATCTTGGAAAGATGTTCCTTCATCGCCCTGAATCCTGGTGTATGTACGGACTTCATAGCTTCCATAAACACGACCTGATTTTCCTTTGCCGCCTGGATCATCAATTCAAGTTCCGTCAAATTGGATGCCACCGGCTTTTCACATAACACGTGTTTTTTGTGGTTGAGCATCATCATCGTATGTTTGAAATGGCAGTAAGTAGGGCTTGCCACATAGACCGCATCGATCTCAGGGTCCTTTGCCAGTTCTTCATAATTATCATAAACTTTATCGACCCCGTATTTGGCCGCAAATTCTTTTCCCTTTTCCATCGTCCTTGAATAGACTGCTGAAAGCTCGATCCCTTCGACCTCCCGGATGCCTTCCAGGAGCCAGTCCGTGATAAAATTTGTTCCTATACATGCCAACCGTACCATAATTTCCTCCTTATACCTAAATGCAATTTAGCCTCTGGCACGCCGGGGCAAAAATGCGCCGGCGGTACCGGAGGCTTTCAGGACCGGAAGATAAATTCCCTTCTAGTCCGCTGTTTCAAACTGACTGTTGTAGAGGTTCGCATAGAAACCGCCTTTCGCAAGCAGTTCCTCGTGATTTCCCTGTTCTACGATGTCCCCGTGGTTCATGACGAGGATCATATCCGCATCCTTGATCGTAGAAAGACGATGCGCGATGACAAAACTGGTTCTTCCTTCCATCAGGTTATCCATTGCTTTCTGAATCCGCTCTTCCGTCCTTGTATCAACGGAGCTGGTGGCTTCATCTAAGATCAGGATCTTAGGGTCGGCCAGGATCGCTCTCGCAATGGTCAGAAGCTGTTTCTGTCCCTGGGAAATGTTATTGCTCTCCTCATTTATTATCATATCATAACCTTTCGGCTGTGTCTCGATAAAATGATGGGCAAAGGCAGCTCTTGCCGCTCCCTGGATCTCTTCTTCACTGGCGTCCAGCTTTCCGTACCGGATATTGTCACGGACGGAAGCATTGTAAAGCCATGTATCCTGAAGAACCATTCCAAACATCTGCCGGATATCGCTTCTTTTAAAGTCTCTGACATCATAGCCGTCAATCTTGATCGATCCGCCGCTGACATCATAAAATCTCATCAAAAGTTTGATCATCGTCGTTTTTCCTGCGCCTGTCGGACCGACGATGGCAATCTTCTGTCCTTCTTTGACTTCCACGGAGAAATCGTTGATGACTCTCTGATTCTCATTATATCCAAAGGATACGTGTTCAAAAGTTACATTTCCGTCCAGCGAAGACACATCCACAGGATTCTCCTTCACTTCTTCTTCCTCCTCTTCTTCGAGGAATTCAAAGACACGCTCCGCGGAAGCCGCGGTCGTCTGCATCATGTTGCCGACCTGGGCCAGCTGGGTGATCGGCTGGGTAAAGTTTCTTACATACTGGATAAAGGACTGGATCTGCCCTACCTCAATGGTATTCTTGATTGCCAGAAATCCTCCCAGAATCGCAACGACCACATAGCCTAAGTTTCCCACAAACTGCATCAGAGGCATCATTGCCCCGGAGAAAAACTGAGATCTCCACGCAGAATTATATAATTTTCCGTTTACTTTTTCAAACTCTTCCACAACACTCTTTTCTTTATTGAATACTTTTACAATGTTGTGGCCGCTGTAAATTTCTTCTACCTGGCCGTTGACTTCCCCGAGCAGTGCCTGCTGCGCCTGGAAATAAGGCTGGGATTTTTTCATGATCGCACCGATCATCAGGAAGGATACCGGAAGGATCACGACCACGGCGACCGTCATCGGAACGCTGATCCTGATCATCATAACGAACACACCGATAATGGTAGCCACAGAAGTAATGATCTGTGTCATACTTTGATTCAGACTCTGTCCCAGAGTATCCACATCGTTGGTGATCCTTGAGAGCACCTCACCGAATGTTCTGCTCTCAAAATATTTCATCGGCATCCTGTGGATCTTTTCAGAAATATCTTTTCTCATCTGATATGTGGTGTTGTTGGACACATGGGTCATGATCAGTCCCTGAAGGAATGAAAATGCCGCAGATGTCAGATACAGTCCGAGAAGCGTCAGCAGTATGCCCCTTATCTTGGAAAAATCAATTCCGCCGGTTCCCTGGACTTTTTTCACCAGTCCGTTAAAAATTTCAGTTGTGGCATTTCCAAGTATGGTCGGTCCTACAATGTTAAATACCGTGCTGGCAATGGCAAACAAAATAACAAAAGCGATAGCGCCGTAGTAGCGTCTCATGTATTTTAACAGCTTCTTAATCGTTCCTTTGAAATCTTTTGCCTTCTCACCGCTGCCCTGCATCGGTCCATGCCCCATTCTCCTTGCCGGTCTTCTGTTCTGATTACTCATGTTCTGCCGCCTCCCCTCTAGCTTTTACAAAATCATCCTCAGACAACTGGGATTTTGCAATCTGTAAGTAGACCGGACATGACTCCAGCAGTTCTTCATGAGTGCCTGTGCCCACGACGCGGCCCTCATCTAAGACAACGATCTGGTCTGCGTGCAGGATCGTACTGATCCTCTGCGCAACGATCAGGGTCGTGCTTCCCTTCGTCTCTCTGGCCAGTGCCTGCCGAAGTGTCACATCCGTCTTATAATCAAGTGCGGAAAAGCTGTCGTCAAAAATGTAAATTTCCGGGTCCTTGGCAACTGCCCTGGCGATGGACAGCCTCTGTTTCTGTCCTCCGGATACATTAGACCCTCCCTGAGCGATCGGAGAATCATATGCCTCTTTCTTGTCTTCGATGAAATCTGCAGCCTGTGCAATCCTTGCCGCTTTCTTCACCTCTTCTTCGGATGCATCCTCTTTTCCGTAACGCAGGTTCGAGTCGATCGTTCCGGAAAACAGAACCCCCTTCTGGGGTACATAGCCCAGTTTATCTCTTAAATCCGACTGTTTTACCTCCCGGATATCTACTCCGTCAACGAGAATACTTCCCTCTGTCACATCAAAAAACCTCGGGATCAGATTGATCAGCGTGGACTTTCCGCTTCCGGTGCTTCCGATAAACGCCGTGGTCTTTCCGGAAGGCGCCGTAAAGCTGATGTCGTGGAGCATATCCTCCCCTGCATCGGGATATCGGAAAGAAACATGCTTAAATTCCACTTCTCCCTTTTTCTCATTCAGAAATTCTTTCGGCTGTTTCGGATCTTTGATCATGATCTCCATATCTAAAATTTCATTGACACGCTCTGCTGCCACCTGGGCTCTCGGCATCATGATGGAAACCATGGAGATGAAAAGGAATGACATGATGATCTGCATCGCATACTGAATGAACGCCATCAGATCTCCGACCTGCATCCTTCCCAGGTCAATGTTGTCTGCTCCCACATAGACGATCAGGACCGTCATGGCATTCATGATCAGCATCATGAGCGGCATCATAAACGTCATCGCCCTGTTGACGAACAGGTTGGTCTTCATCAGGTTCTTATTGGCCGTGTCAAACCGTTCTTTTTCGTGCTTTTCGGTGCTGAATGCACGGATGACGGGAAGCCCGGTCAGAATTTCCCTGGATACAAGGTTCAGCCGGTCGATCAGTTTCTGCAAAACCTTAAATTTCGGCATAGCCACAGTAAACAGGACTAAAATCACGGTCATGATCGCCACGACTCCGATGGCAATGGTCCATGTCATATCCACGTTGGTTTTCAGTACTTTATAGATACCTCCAAGCCCCATCAATGGTGCAAATACAACGATGCGGAACATCATGGTCACAAACATCTGGATCTGCTGGATATCGTTCGTACTCCTGGTGATCAGGGATGCCGTGGAAAACTTATCAAACTCTGAGTTCGTAAAATCCATTACCTTTTTAAAAATATGGTCACGGAGAATTCTGCTCAGCCTGGCTGCCAGTTTTGCGGATAATAAAACGACAGTTACGGCCACAGCCATAGCCAGCAGTGCAAGCCCTACCATAATGGCTCCGGTCTTCAACATGTAATTGGTCTGTATCTGGTCTAAGTCGAGCCCCATGGCTTTATATTCCGCTTTTACAAAAGAGATCGCGGCCTGGCTGATGATGCTTTCCGGCATGTCATCAATGCTCTTTCCCTTAAATTTCTGCGCCATTTTGGCATTTTCTTTGGTCTGGCCGCTTTGCTCCATCATTTTCATTTCCAGCATCAGCATCGGTTTTGAAAGGATTTTGTCTAAATCCTCCCTGTCCTTTTTACTGATGTCTTTTCTCACATAGAGACGGCCTTTTTTATAAGAGCTGTAATCAGAGTCTTTCACCTGTTTTTTCGTGTACAGCTCATAGGCATCCTTCACTTTTTCTGCATCTTTCGGCTTCATCATTCCCATGAGTGCCTGCATGGACTCTTCCCGGACGGCATCCGGCACTGCGTCCTCGATTCCGCCCTGCTGGATTCCTACATTGACAATATTGGACGTATACGTCGGGATCGTCAGTTCACAGCTGACCTGCACACACAAAAGCAAAACAATGCATGCGATCGGGATATATGCTTTTTTCAGATATCGGAATATTTTCAGCATGATGTCTCCTTTCTACGATTATTCCTTACATTTACAAGTTCCTATTTCCAAATCAACTAATTTATCAAGCCCCTCATAAAACTTTGTGAGCAGCCGGAACAGTTCTTCTTTTTCCTCTTCCGTGAAGGTCTTCATGACCTGATTTTTAACTTCGACGGTAGCTTCGGAAATTTTCTCATAGATCTGCCGTCCGTGTTCCGTGAGATACACGAGGCTTCTCCTCTGATCTTCCGGGTCCTGCTTCCTGATGACAAATTCTCTTTTTTCAAGCCTGCGGATCATGACATTGATCGTCGAAGGCTTAATGCCCAATCTATCTGCAATCTCCTTCTGAGTCACTCCTTCTTTCTTGTAAAGGCCGGTGATCAGCGGCATCTGCCCCGGATGCAGACCTGCCTCCTTTAGGTAAGCAAATCCGATTGCAAAATTTTTATGGTTGATCTTCAGAAGCAGGTGATAAATGCCGTCATCTTCATACATGATGACTCCTTTCTTAAACCTCAAAAAATATATTAGTTATCTAATCATTAGTTGACTAATGGTTATCATAGCACAGTGCAAATGGAAATACAAGAAAAGAATTGTGAAGATTCAGTGACGTTTTTTCGTCCCGAAAATCATTCTGAAAAAGGTCCTGATTTCTCTCCAGGCCTCTTTGCTCTCCGGCAGCATTCCCATAGCCAGCTGAAACACATGGAACATGTCGGGATAGACACTGTTTCTCACCGAAACACCGCTTTCCTTCACCTTTCTTGCCACTCTCAGTGTGTCGTCCAGCAAAACTTCCCTGCCGCCTACCTGAAACAGCATCGGCGGAAATCCATGATAATCTCCGAACAGCGGGGAAATATACGGATTGCTGACATCCTCACTTCCCGGATACAGAGAATCGTAAAGCATCGTGACCTTTGATCTGCCGAACAGCGGGTCTCTTCCGTAATTATATTTGAGACTTTCTCCGCTCAGTGTAAGATCCGTCCACGGTGACATCAAAATAAAACCTGCCGGCATGGAAATTCCATGATCCTTCAGATATAAACCTAGAGCCAGCGCAAGTCCTCCCCCGGCAGAATCCCCCGCAATCACAATCTTTTCCGGCGGGAATCCCTTCTCCTCTGTCAGCCACCGGTAGGCTGAGACAGCGTCTTTAAGCGCCGCAGGAAACGGATGCTCCGGCACGACCCGGTAATCCGGTGACAGGACACTTCCTCCCCCGCTACAAATAGAGTACTGGAGGGCAGCTCTGCGGTATGCGTTTCTAAGAGTCCCGATATATCCGCCGCCGTGCAGCTGCAATACCGCCAGGTCATTTTTATCCTGATCCGGAGACAGAAATTCCATCTGAAAATTCTCATGTGCCAGTTTCTCGTTTGTATACCCTTTTGGGCACTTCCACCGGTATTCCTTCGGATTCTGATGTCCCATGCCGGTGGCATATGTCCTTCCTCTGGGTGTCGCTGTAAATCCTCTGATGCATTGAACGGCCATCTGTCCGCGCAAACTTGCTCGTTTCATAGTATGCTCCTTCTCTGATTAGGTGTGAAATCTTCTGGCCAGTTCATTTTTCCCTTGCTTGTTCCCTGCCGCTAAAATAACAAATACCGTCAGTACTGAAATTCCGCAGGATATCCATGCGATCAGCGGCTGTTCAAAGAGTCCGAACAGGTACATGATGACCGGTACCACACTCAAGACCGCTATAAAAATCAAGTACATCAGATAACTGTACCATGTCTTTCTGTTTACCAGTACCAGCACTACCACTGCCAGATCTGCCGTCAGGATCAGCCCCGGTATGACATAAGCCGCAGACCATCCCTCATATCCGATGACATAGTCAATGACAGATACCAGAATTCCTCCGCCGATGACCTCCACAACGATCTTTGCGGCCAGATTTCTCCTGTGTACAATGGAATAGGATACAGTCACCATTAGATATAAAATACTTGCAAGGACGATTGCCGACCAGAGAAATCCATTATATGTAATATAATTGATGATTCCCATAAGGACTGCAATCATACCGAGCAGGATGAAAAAAATATTTTTAATCCCGTAAAGCCTCATTCTTTCTTCTTCCGGATCAGGGTACATTCTCTCCCGCTTAACGGTTTTTCCGTCATCACTTAATACCCTGTTGCAGAGCGGGCACGTCACGGTCTCATCCAGGACTTCCACCTGGCAACTCTTACACCTTTTCATTGATTACCCCATTGCTTTCTATGGCTACTTTGATTCCTTCCTTCGCCAGATTCCTGAAAAAGGCTTTCTGCAGATAGCTTTCCTGGAAAACCGACGTAAATGTGATGACCGCCTGGTCCTTATAACTGAGCATGGCGCATTTCATCTCCTGTGTCTTGAAGACACCCATCATCACATGAAATTGCTCGATCTCATCCTCATATCCGGGAAGCACCCTGATCTGTCCCAGGTTGGACAGCGTAGTCGTCGCTGACTTGCTGGAACGCCTGAACTTATAACTGAGTCCGAGATTCTTCAAAACAAGCGGCAGAATCCGTATAAATGGGTTCTTTTCTGCTGAAACATTATAAGACAGTACCTCCTCGATCTTTTCCTTTTTAATCTTTTCGTCCATCTGCCGGCTGACTTCAGAGAGAATCTCCTGAAATGTATGATTCTCCCCCCTGGATAAAAATTCGATCAAGGTTACCGCATAAAAGTTGCTGGTCGTACTGGAGTCAAAAAAAGCCCTTAAATTGATCGGCAGATTGATTCCGATTGGATTTTTGTCCTGCTGCCTGTTCATGTATTCCTCATAGATACTGTATATTAATACAGCAGTCAGGTATTTGGTGACGCTGACCCCGCAGCTCCTGCAGGTTTTCTTCAGATCCTCAATACTTACATAACCGTGAATGACGCTGATAGCGCCTCCGTAAATCCTTCTTCCTTTGATCTGATAGGCTCTTTGCGTGCTGTAACCCTTTCCCTTTTTCTTTCGGTAATGCTTAAAGTAGCTGTCTTCCTGATCCAAAATACATTCTTCGCTGGGTGAATATTTTTTCACCTCTCCTTTGGACTCGTTCCTGAACAGGTCAATATAGCGATAAGTGAGTTCCTTTAAAAATGTGATGGCTCCCATGCCGTCTGAGACAGCGTGAAATACTTCCAGATTGATCCTCCTTCTGTAATAAGAAACACGGAACAGAAACTTCCTCCTGCCATGGGGATCGATGTACCGGCAGGGATATTCGGTCTCATCCTCCACCTGGGGCCGGTTCTTATTTTCTTCAAAATAAAACCAGAAAAATCCCCTGCGAAGCCGCACCCGGAACACGTCAAACCACGGAAGAACATCTTCCAGCGCCTGCTGGAGCAGATCCGGACGCACCTCCTCTTTTAAAGTGGACGAGATACGGTAAACGTGGCTGATCTCCTTATTTGCGATCACCGGAAAAAGCTGGGCCGTATTGTCAAGCTTCCTCCATGTAATATGATCATCTCTCTTTTTCATAATTCTTACCTTCCTGAAAAGCAAAATCAAAAGAAAATTCTGTCTACAAACAAAAAGCTGCCAAACCTAATTGACAACTTTTCGGGTGTTATAAACAGTATTACAGCACAACCAGAGCACAGCATCTTTTGTTTGAAAGGCACCATCTCCAGCAAACATTACGTCCATTTTCTACATGATTGGAGTGAGACATTCTAAGAGCCGAACGGAAATCATGTAGAAAATGTCATGCATTTCTTCCGCAGCACTTTTTATATTTCTTTCCGCTTCCGCAGGGACACGGGTCATTTCTTCCGATCTTCTCGCCTTTTACAACTGTCGTGGATGATTTCTGTTCTTTATACAGCTCTTTTCTTCTCTCCTCTGACAGAATATCGTTCCACTGTTCCAGTTCATACAGCCATTCTGCACGGCAGGCAACCATATTGTAGTATAATTTTTCAAAGTCAATATCTAACGTTACTTCCGTATCTTCCTCCATCTCCTCGATCGGATTCGGAGTTTTCAGGCTGTCATTGATCCCGTCCAGAAAACCTACAAAAAACTGAAGTTCCGTCTCGTATTTTTCTGCCAGTTCTTTGACGGTTCCTTTTTCTACAAAGTCTTTATCTGATAATAACTTTACATAAATCTCTTTTTCGATCCCAAAATAAGAAAGCCAGAACTGCTGTCCTTCCTGTGTACGGTCGTCAAATTTATACGCATAGTCGCGCCATTCCTGAAGTAATCCCATGATTTATCCATCCTTTAACTGTTTTCATTGCTTTCGTGATACTTATGATACTATAACAAATTTAAAATATTTTTTCAATCTGTGTATAAAAAAAATTACAGGGGACATACTCTTAATGTCTAATCAACAGATTAGATTACTTATCCTCCCCTTGACGTGCAGGAGGCCTTGTGTTACAGGGCCTTCTGCATGTTTTTTTATTGTATCAGTTCTCTTCATTTCCCACAACGCCTGTAAAGTCTCCAAAACACATTGACATATATCTATATTTATCATACAGTAAATATAGATAATCATCTATGGGAGGTATCTGAATTGGAGATTAATGAAAAGAAGGTTTCCGCCGTCTTTAAAGCTTTTTGTGATGAAAACCGCATCAAAATTCTAAAACTTTTAGTTACTGGTGAAAAATGTGCCTGTGAGCTCAATGAAAAAATTAATATTTCGCAGCCTACCATGTCCCATCACATGAAAATTTTGTGTGATTCCGGAGTTGTATCGGGCCGCAGAGAAGGCAAATGGACCTACTATTCCATTTCATCTGAAGGAATGTCCCTTGCCATTCGGACTTTGCATGAACTGACCGGCGAAAAAATATCGTAAAAATTTAATTGTAGTCTGGGCAATCCACAAAAGTGCCTGTAAGATTTTTATATACATTACATCGAAACATTTCTATTTATCTATATAAAAGAAAGGACGTTAATAACATGGAAACAATAAAATCAATGTGGGATTTCTTTCAGAACGAAATACTGGGAATGAATTGGCTGAACAAAATCATAAAAAATCTTTTAGAATCCCTTGGACTCGATACCTCATCCAGGGTCGGAAACAGTATGTTGTTCTTTCTATATGACACCGTAAAAATCATAGTGCTGCTGGGAATTTTGGTCCTCCTGATCTCTTACATCCAAAGTTACTTTCCGCCGGAAAGAACTAAACGAATTCTTGGAGGTTTACACGGTATCAGGGCAAACATCATTGCTGCTCTGCTGGGCACCGTGACTCCGTTTTGTTCCTGTTCTTCTATTCCGATTTTTATCGGTTTTACAAATGCGGGACTGCCTCTTGGAGTTACCTTCTCTTTTCTGATCTCTTCTCCTATGGTAGATCTCGGATCACTTGTGCTTTTAACGAGTATCTTTGGCGGAAAAGTAGCTCTCGTCTATGTACTTCTGGGACTTGTCATTGCAGTGGCAGGCGGCACCATGATTGAAAAGCTGCATTTAGAGCATCAGATCCGGGATTTTAACAAATCTGATCATGTCCCGGATGTGCCGCAGGAATCTCTGTGTTTTAAAGACAGAGTCAAATATGCATGGGAGACAGCAAAAATTACAGTAAAAGGGGTCACTCCATATATTTTGGCGGGTGTCGCCATAGGTGCGGTGATTCATAACTGGATTCCTGAAACCTTGATTATAAAAATTCTCGGAAAAGGGAACCCTTTGGGCATTTTGATCGCTGTGCCCGCCGGGATTCCTATGTATGCGGATATCTTCGGCACCATTCCCGTTGCAGAGGCACTGCTCTCGAAAGGCGCCCAGTTAGGTGTTGTCCTGTCCTTTATGATGGCGGTTACAACTCTCTCTCTGCCGTCTGTAATCATGCTGAAAAAAGCAGTCAAACCAAAGCTTCTCTTGATTTTTGCAGTCATCTGTACCCTTGGTATTATTTTTGTAGGATACTTTTTCAATGCATTCCAGTATCTGTTTCTATAGAGAAAAATGTCACGCTCTGTCCAAAATAACCCCTTGTATCTTCTTTCTCTTCCCATTAGAATAGAAGAAACAAATCTATTGTGCGGGAGGTTATCTTTTGAATTTTAATAACACACCAGTAAAAAGAATCCGGTTAGAACATGCATTTAATATCAGGGATCTGGGCGGCCTGGAAACAGCGGATGGCTCAGTCATCCGCTGGAACCGCCTGTACCGGGGTGACTGTCTTGCGTTCCTCTCCCCAGACGAATGGAAAAAGCTTGAGGACTGCGGAATTGTCTCTATTATAGATCTTCGGAGCAAATCCGAGACGCTCCTCATGAAAGATCAGGTTCCGGAGACAATGCAGTATTACCACTGTCCCCTTCAAAAAGAAGAAATTGACTTTGAAAAAGCAGCAGAATCTGCTTCCAAAGCCTTCACGAAAAGTCTGGCAGACGGCTATCAGAAAATGCTGTATGACAGTCCTGAGCTGATTGCCGGCGCCGTAAAAACCGTCGTTCAGTGTCTTAACAAAGGAGGGGTTCTCTTCCACTGTACCGCGGGGAAAGACCGGACCGGTGTTCTTTCTGCTGTACTCTTAACACTTCTTGGTGCTGACAGAGAAGACATCGTCGCAGAATATCAGGTTTCCTTTACATACAATCAGCGCGGCGTTAACAAAGCAGCCATGGAACTTCCTGACTATCAGTCCATGCTTCCGATGCTCGGCTCAGATGCCGCCCATATGGAACAGCTTCTTCACTTGTTTGAAGAACTTCACCTTACGTCCTATCTTACAGAACATGGACTGCCCGATTCTGAAATTACAAACCTGAAAGATCTTGTCTTGGAAAGGAAAGGCTCATGAAACAAAAAACAAAACGTATCCTGTCTATCCTTGTGATCCTGTCCATTTTTCTCGTCATAGGCCTCACTCTGTTTTGTGCATTTACCGGAAATGGAGCATTCTATGGTATGCTGGCGCTGATGTTCTTCTATCCGCTGCTCCTGTGGGTGCTTATCTTTCTATACAAAAAAAACAAAGACTGAAACAGAAGGTGCGTTCCATCCCCGGAATGCACCTTCTGTTTTTAAAATCCTACGACTTGCCTTGTTCTCGGAATACTCGGTTCCTCCCCGATCATCCCATAAGTTCTGAGCGTCGCGATCTTTTCCATATCGTCTTCCCCGATCTCAAAATCAAAGACATCTGCATTTCCGATGATACGCTCCATACTGGATGCTTTCGGCAGCGGGATCACTCCTTTTTGCATGATCCATCGGATACAAATCTGCGCCACGGTACGGTCATATTTTGCGGCCATTTCTTTTAACAGTTCTCTCTTAAATGCCTGTCCCTGGATCAGCGGACTCCACGCCTCCGGCACGATCTGGTTTTCTTTGCAGTAAGCAGCCATCTCTTCCTGCGGATGCTGCGGGTGAAGCTGCACCTGATTGACCATCGGCATAATCTTTGCATGGTTCTTTAATATTTCCAGATGTTCGATCATAAAATTGCTGACACCGATGGCTCTGATCTTACCCGCCCCATAAAGCTCCTCAAAAGCCCTCCATGTGTCAAGAATATCCTGCTCATAGTCATCCTTATGCTCGATCACAACCGGCCAGTGGATCAAATAGAGGTCAAGATAGTCAAGACCTAAGTGTTCCAGTGTTTTATCAAACGATTTCTTTGCCTTTTCATATCCATGATCTGCATTGGGGAGTTTGCTTGTAATAAACAACTCTTCCCTGGGCACTCCGCTCTCACGGATTCCTTTCCCCACACCTGCCTCATTGGCATATGCTGCTGCACCGTCTATGTGCCGGTATCCGGCCTGAATCGCCATTTTCACGCTCTCACAGACCACATCGTCGGGAGACTTCCATGTCCCAAACCCAATACACGGTATCTTTACTCCGTTTCTCAGCATATATCCATCCTGTAAACTGTCCATGCCTCATTCCTCCCTCAGGCTGTCCAAATATTTCTTAATATTTTTCTCATATCCATTCTCTGTCGGTTCATAAAACACGGTCCCCAGTAATTCATCCGGAAGATACTGCTGTTTGACATAATGTCCCGGAAAATTGTGGGCATACTGATATCCGATTCCCCGGCCCAGTTTGGAAGCCCCTTTGTAATGAGAATCCCTCAGATGATTTGGAACCATCCCGTTCTTTCTTTTCCTGACTGCTTCCAGAGCCTGATCCACAGCCATATAAGCCGCATTGCTCTTGGGTGCTCCCGCCACATAGGTCACCGCCTGGGCAAGAATGATCCTGGCTTCCGGAAGTCCGATCCTCTCCACAGCCTGGGATGCCGCGACTGCGACCTGCAGAGCCTGGGGATCTGCGTTTCCTACATCTTCCGAAGCGCAGATCATGATTCTCCGTGAAATAAAGGTAACGCTCTCTCCGGCATCGATCATTCTGGCCAGATAATAAACTGCCGCATCGGGGTCAGATCCCCTCATACTCTTAATAAATGCCGAGATAATATCGTAGTGGTTGTCCCCGCCTTTGTCATACCTCATGACCCGCTTCTGGATACACTCCTGAGCCACATTGATATCGATAACAATCTCTCCGTCTTCTCCCGGTTCTGTGGTAAGAATCCCAAGCTCGACGGCATTCAGCGCACTTCTTGCATCTCCCTCGGCCATATCTGCCAGGAAATCAAGGGCCTCATCGGTAATCTTGGCGCGATAAATCCCCATGCCCTTCTCGTCATCGGTCACAGCTCTGACTAAAAGTTTTTTAATGTCCTCTGGTTCCAGTGACTTAAGTTCAAAGACATTGGACCTTGAAATCAGCGCCTGATTCACCTCGAAATACGGATTTTCCGTAGTGGCGCCGATCAAAATGATCGTCCCGTCCTCCACAAAAGGAAGCAAAAAATCCTGCTGGGCTTTGTTGAACCTGTGGATCTCATCAATGAACAGGATTGTTTTTTTCTGGAACATCCCCAGTGCTTCCTTTGCCTCCTTCACGGCCTCCTGCATTTCTTTTTTGCCGGAAGTGGTAGCATTCATCTGCACGAAGTTTGCCTGGGTCGTCTGGGCAATGACTCTGGCTAAGGTCGTTTTTCCGGTACCCGGAGGTCCGTAAAATATGATGGAACTGAGCTTGTCCGCCTGAATCGCCCGGTAGAGCAGCTTGTCCTTCCCTATAATATGCTCCTGTCCCACGACTTCATCGAGGGTTTTGGGCCGCATTCTGCCGGCCAGCGGAGCTTCTTTCCTGCTGTTTTTCTGTCTTGCATAATCAAATAAATCCATAGCTCCTCCTTTTTGGTAATCTTAACATAGAGACCGATGAAAATCCACGCAAATTTAAGACTTTTTTTAGAAATAAGTCATGATTTTATATGCACGATTTGATATAATGTCACTAGTATATTGATAAGAAACAATAAACCAAAACTGCGTATTGGAGTTATTATGGGTAAAATATTAGTAGAAAAGCTTTCTTACACCGAAGTCAACAAAAATATCAGTCAGACAGAATACGAAAAGATACAGGAGGAACATCTGCTGTCCAGGTCTCCTGAAAAATACATGATAAGCATGCCCGTAAGAGTTTTGATGTTTGAGGGGCTTGAGAGAGAACCGAATATCCGTTACTATATTTATGAAGAAGACCACACAAACTTTTTCTTCATTCAGAATCAGACCAGCGGACATGTGGTCCATAAGACAAAGTTTTCCCTGACACAGGAAGAAGTAGAGAAAATTCTCAGCGGAGATTATCAATTCCTGCTGGACAGTGAAGAGCCGGCGATGAATTCTTTGTATTTCCAGTTCACCATCAACAAGCTCCATCCTACTTATAAAAAGGAGTGTACCAGGAAGATCTTTCACCAGAATCGTTTTTTAGATATCGTGATTGATATTTCTATAAAAAGGACACCGTTTGAGGGCTCTGACTTTTTTACTCCACAAAAGTTATACGCTCAGAAAAAGTCTTCGCTCAGGTGTCATACAAGACAGTATCTGACACTTTCAAAACCGGTATCCTCCCTGCTGAAGTTCAATGAACAGCTCCTACATAATCAGACGGGAAATGTCAACGCCGGCCGCTGACCCATAAAAGTGCTGCCTTCTTTGGCATACCGTATCTTAAATACAAAAGCAATTCACCCCTGAATTGCTTTTGTATTTTTTTTTATCTTCTCGTATTTTCCACGGGTCGCCATGCCGCCCCGTATGTGCCGCTCCGATTTGTTGAGATCCAGTACCTCTCTGGCCCTTCTGGCCAGGGACTGATTGATCTTTTCCAATCGTTCCGTCACATCTTTATGTACGGTAGATTTAGAGATTCCGAACACTTTGGCAGTTTGTCTGACTGTGGCTTTTTTATCTACGATATAATTGCCGACTTCTACCGCGCGTTCTTCAATGTACTCTTTCATAAAAATCCCCTGCATTCTCTGTTTTTACAGTGTATGCAGTGGAATATCCGTTTAGACTTCCTATAATTCTTGATATATAGATTCTGCGTCCAGCACGTGAAACGGTCTTGTCTGATGGTCTCCTCTGGCACCCGCAGTCACCAGTATATACCTCTTTCCGCGTATATTGACCCAGCTTGCCAGGCAGAGTCCTGCTTCTTTTGTATAGCCGGTCTTTCCGCCGAGAAAACTTCCGTTCGTTGGCTTCAGCTGGTCTTTATAATCTGTCAGAGTACTTTGCAGAAGAAGTCCTTCCGGATGCTTTTGTGTTGGTTCTGTCCGATACTGCATTGTCTCAAACACTTTTCTAAACCGGGGGTTTTTCAGAGCATACCGGAGAAGGATCTCCAAATCCTCTGCTGTTGAAACGTGCTTCGGATCATGCAGGCCGGTTGAATTAACAAAGTTTGTGTGCTTCATTCCAATTTCCCTTGCTTTCTGATTCATCAGCAGGGCAAACTTTTCTTCACTTCCTGCCAGATAATTTGCCAGCCTGAGACAGCACTCCGCTCCTGACGGCAGCATTGCTCCATAATAAAGATCTTTTATCTTTACTCTCTCCCCCGGCAGAAATCCTGCAACGGAGGCATGGCTTTGGGCCAGCGACTGAAAAATATCCTGGTTCATCAGGATTTCCTTTTCATCATTAGAAACAGATTCTACAGCCAGCAGAACTGTCATGATCTTTGTTAAAGATGCAGGATATATTTTCTTATTTCCCTGCTTATTCATTAGGATCCTGCCGGATTTTTGTTCTGCCAAAACCGCAGCATCGCTGTAAATCTTTTGATCTGAGACCTGCCTTAAGTTTGATACCTCCCTGAAAACGTCATCTCCAAATGGGATGTCTTTAGGAAACCACTCTCCGCCTTTTGCCCACAATCCTATGGCAAAAATGATGATCAGCAAGCATATTCTTTTTCTTTTCATTCTAGTCCCTCCTGTTTTATCCTTTCAGTTTTTTTCTAATTTTCAGTATAAAGATAAAAAAAAGAACCGTAACAAAAAAACCTTGTGTTGAGCATCATCCTGCCCCAAATAAAAAAGGGACAAACGTTCAGGCCAAACGGCCGACGTTTGTCTCCGTTTCTTACGATGTGCTGCTTAAAAGTAGATCAGCTTTTCTTTTGGCTGTGTTCCCTGTTCTATGCGCAGCGCCTTTAGAACAGGGCCCCTCTCTCCTCCGTACGCTTTATGGTTTTCCATACTGATTTTCGCCGTCAGCACGGCCCAGGAACCATCCTGTATTTTCTTCATTGTAGAGGACTTGACATGATGCATTTGACAGATGAAACCGATAAATGTTATGTCGTCCTCACAGCATGTCATAGCAGACCTGCCCGGCAGAATCAGCCCGGCAGGGATTCCATGAGGCCTTCTGACAAATACATTGGAAAGCTCCACCACTTTGCCCATATAAACATTGGGCCGCTCCAAAACGTCAATGTACCAGATTCCAAAATCATCCTCATTGACCCTGATGATCTCTGCCTCCGGATCGTACGGGAGCATCTCATTGAGTTCAAATTCTTTTCCGTCCGCCCGTTCAAATCCTACCTGCGCCCTCCGGCTGACTGCCTTAATACTCCTTCTATAGGAGGACGCATTGGTCTCATCGGTACAGCGGTTGAAAATGACCATATCCGCCATCTTGAACATCTCCACCATCAGAGACCGCATATTTTTTAAATACAGATCCGCAGTAGACGCATCCACCGTGACAATGATCTGATACAATTCCAGGTCTGTCTCATCGATCACATCCATGACATCCTCGATCTGATACATTCCATTATATTCGATCATAATACGGTCCGGATGGTAATTTTTCTCACAGTTTTCTACAAAGGCTGGGGTAAAATCTTCTATGTCATCTATCTGTAGAACAAAGGAATTACTCTCCTCCAGGAACTCTTTTTCATATTCTTCCTCCCCTTCTTCGAATGAAAGAATCATCGTCCGCTCACCGTCCGCAAAATATTCCTGGTTCAAAGTGTCTTTTATAAAAGAAGTTTTGCCGCTCTCTAAAAATCCCCATATCAGGTAAACCGGCATTTCCATAGTTTTTTACCTCCCTATTTAAGCCCAAAAAGAGCCTGGATTTTTTCCGTGTTGAGATCTGATCCGATGACACAGATTCTGCCGGTATAATCCGCTTCTCCCTGACGGATCTCGTACTCACCCGGCACCATGTCAAAATGCAGCCATGTATGATCCGGCCCTTCCACGATGCCTTTCGCTCTCAGAATCATGCCGAAATCATCTGACTCTGCCAGCTTCTTCAGGATCTGTTCCAGCATTTCTTTCTTATATTTGTGAGGTGTTTCCTCTCCCCAGCTTGTAAACACCTCATCCGCATGATGATGGCCGTGTTCATGGTGGTGTTCATCTCCATGGTGGTGATGATGCTCTCCGTGTTCATGATGGTGTCCGCACTCCGGACAGATTTCTTCTTCCTCAAACAGCTGCTTTTCCAGCTGGTTTCCCTCTTCCATCACAGAAAGGATCTTCTCTCCGTCCAGCTGTTCCCACGGCGTCGTGATCACGGCTGCCTTATAGTTATGTTCTCTGATAAGGCCGACGGCCTGTCCGAGCTTATCTTCCTTTACCTGACCGGTCCTGCTCAATATGACAGTTCCTGCGTATTCGATCTGATTATTGTAAAATTCCCCGAAGTTTTTCATATACATCCTGCACTTCTTTGCGTCTGCCACAGTGACAAAGCTGTTCAGTGAGAGATCACAGTTTTCTGCTTCCTTCTGCACCGCTTTGATCACATCGGACAGCTTTCCCACACCGGACGGCTCAATAATGATGCGGTCCGGGGAGTACTGTGAAACTACTTCTCTGAGCGCCGTTCCAAAGTCTCCTACCAGAGAGCAGCAGATACATCCGGAATTCATCTCCGTCACCTGGATCCCGGCCTCTTTTAAAAATCCGCCGTCGATGCCGATTTCGCCAAATTCATTTTCGATCAGGACAACCTTTTCCTGTCCCAGAGCCTCTTTTAAAAGCTTTTTAATAAGCGTTGTCTTCCCTGCTCCTAAAAATCCTGAAATGATATCTATTTTTGTCATAATTCTTACTTCCTTTCTTTGGATGATTGCATCCTGCGGCCGGGTCACATATAATTCTACTTATACCACAGTATTTTTTATTGTACTACTTTTTTAAAATATTTCAAATATCCCGAATGCACGGTCTTTGTCCTGAACGTAATCAATCCTTAAAACTTCACGTTCTGTCCCAGGTATCACAGGATATTTTTAAGACATTCTTGTTTTCTTCTCTTATAGTAGTTCCTGTATAGGAAACAAAAGAGATCAGGCAATCAGAAAGGAGTTTTATGTTAGAAATCATTCTCTGCGATGATGATCCTTTTATTTTAAAGATCATCAGAGAACAGGTAGAACACATTTTATCAGAGTCCATCCCCGAAGGCCGGATTGCATGTGTTGCCTCCGGCTATCAGGAACTGTTTCTTTATTTAAAGAAACATCCCGGTGAATATCTTTTTTTTCTGGATCTGGATTTTGGAAGCAATGAATTTAATGGAATTGATATAGCAAAACAGATCAAAAAAAGTTTTCCCGGCTCAAAGATCGTATTTGTGACGAACCACTATGAACTGGCACTCAATGTACTGAAATCCGGAGTGGAGCCTTTTGGCTTTATCGAAAAGACCACAGACATTATGAAAATGAACCAGTGCTGCTATCAGTATATCTATCTGGCCAAAAAAAGCTTTCCCTCTAAGGAATCTGAAGAGGATACAGAAACTGTCACTTTAAAAATCGGCACCGATGAGGAACTGTCACTTCCAAAAGCCGATATCCTGTATGTGGAGGCAGTCAAGACAAAGTCCCACTGTATCTGCTATCATACAGTGAACGGTTCTTCCATTACAGTCCGAGAAACAATCGACCATGCACTTGAGACTTTAGGAGCAGGCTTTATGAAGAGCCACCGCTCCGTCATTGTCCAGAAGTGCCATATGATCGGACTCTCCGATGGAATGATCAAGTTTATCAATGGGGATACGGTCCCCTGTTCCTTCCGGCAGAGAAATGAAATAAAAGGAGTCATATATGGAAAGCAAAGCTAAAAAAATCCTGTGGCTGCTTTATCCCGCAGTCATGGGGCTGATATGGTACACGCAGCTTCCGAGAATACTGTTAATGACTGGTACTACGGCTATGCAGTATTTCGTGATCAGCCTTGTTTCTGTTCTGTCTATCGCCATTTTAAATCTGCTGCGCTTCCGGCTCCCCGATTTTCTGCTGTTATTTACTGTCATTTTCATGGTCGTGTCGAAACCGGACTTTGTTGAAGGATTTTCAGATTTCCTGATCTTCTTTCTGATTTTTGGTATCGGCTACTACAGAAAAGAGCTTCAGAAAGGCAAAGTTTTGTTTTCATGGATCACATTTATCCTGTATGTGGCAAACCGTGTGTTTCTTCGGAATATTTATGACTCTTTCAAAGGTTTTTATTTCCGCTATGCAAACGGGCTTGAGACTGAATATCTGGTCAAAGCAGGGATCTTTATTCTTCTGTCCGCTGCTGTGGTTTTGCTGGATACCCTTTTGATCTTGCTGATCAGAAAAATTTTTGGAAGATATCTGGTTAAAATTTCAGTGCTGGAGAAGTCTTATCCGAAGATCGCCCGGAATTTTATTCTATGTACCGTTTGTTTATTTGTGCTGGCTCTGGTTTTTCAATATCAGCTCTCCATGTTTATGACACTTTTTTATACGGCGGATTATTCTGAATTTTATCACCAGATCATGAATTGTATGGATACGATAACAGTCTGTGTCCTGCTGATCCAGATCATCATCCTGGCAACTCTTCTTATGTTTTCCAAGTATCGTTTTACCATCGACGCAAAACGGCGCTATGAGGAAAACCTCCTTTTGTACAGCAATGATCTGGAGAAAAACCTGACAGAGATCAGAAATTTAAAGCATGATATGAAAAATATTCTTTTTACTCTGGGCCATCTGATTGAGAACAGCCATGATGAACCTCTGAAAGAATATTTTAAGCAAACCGTCAATCCTTATTTTCAGGATGAGCTTAAGAAAAATGATTTATATGCCCAGCTGCAGCAGGCGGACGATGAACAGCTCCGAGCTTTTCTATATTATAAAATCTCTGCCGGCTTTCGGGAGCACTTAGATATCCGCCTGTCGTTCGACGGTGTTTTTAAAGAAAGCCTGATCACAGACAGCATTGATTTTCTGGACTTTATCCGCATTTTAGGGATTTTTCTCGACAATGCCATGGAGGAAGCCGCACTTACCATGGACAAACAAATCGATATCCGGTTCGTTTCAAATAAAGATATGTATGAGGCTGTTATCTCAAACTCTGTCCGTAGGGAGAAGGAGGTAGTGCCCGGCTTGTCAGATAAAGGACTGGGCCGGGGCAATGGGCTGATGATCGTCCATAAGATACTGGAAACCTATCCTAATATTATTTTAAACTCCTATACAAACAACGGGAAATTCATCCAGCACCTTGAAATTACCAGATCTGAATGATCCCGTTTTGCCTGGTCTCCACACATAGCAAAGGAGATCACTATGAACAAAGAAAAACAAACAAAAGCAAACAAATATTTCAAACGATTTTTCTGGGCAGTATTTTTATTTTATCTGCTGATTTTGATCAAGATCGTTCTGTTAAAAGATACGGACCTCTCTGCTGTTCCAAAATTTTTGACCGGTGAGAAAAAGGGATTCCGCTCATTCAATCTGATTCCTTTTCAGACCTTTCTTAATTTTTCCCGTATTGCAGGGAGCGGGAATTTTTTGTGGAGCATATCAAATCTTTTGGGAAACAGCCTGATTTTCCTCCCTTTTGGTTATCTTCTTGCTCTGTTGAAAAGCCCGAAGATTTCTAAACGAAAGATTCTGTTCCTGTCGGCACTTTTAAGTCTCTTTTTTGAGACCAGCCAATATGTTTTTTATCTTGGTTCTGCCGACATTGACGACCTGCTTCTGAATGTACTCGGCGCTGCCGCGGGAATTCTCTGTTTTCATATTCTGACGGCTCTGTGCAGGAATGATCTGCACCGGATCTATCTTATCAGCCTGATCCTTGGACTCCTTTCATTTGCCGGAGCGGGTGCCATCGCCTATGTGGAATTCGGGAGCCGCCTGGGTCTCGTGCATTATAAAAGTACAGTCATAGGCGGGGAGGATATACCAAAAAAAGAGCCTGGTTATACTGGTTACTTTATGTCCGGAAGTGACAGAAAGCTCCGCTGCACCAGCGACACAGATGAGGCCTTCGGCGATCCTTCTGTCATAAATATCACCCCTGAGACAAAAGTCTTTCATTTAAGCTATGAAAAGGAGAAGACCAGTTTTCATCAGATTAATACTGTCTATAAGCGATACAGCTTATCCCAGCTGAAGTCTGTGAAAAAACATTCCAAAGTTTCTGTCTGGTTTACTAAAAATGGCAGGAATGCGGATATCATCGTTCTGTCTGACCCTGTCAATACAGACAGCGAAAGCGTCAAGGCAGACGGCGCTTATGTGGAAAAGAAAGAACTGAACGGCACTGTCATAAGTATAGGAAAAGAAACCTTTGTGATCAGCAAGATCAACACATACGATGACAAGAAAAACGGCGGACAGATTGCCGAAAGCACTGATATTCATATCACAGTAAAATATAAAAAAGATCTGAAGGTTACTGTCTGTGATGCCTATAATCAGGGAACAAAAACCAGCTGCCGGAAAGGCAGCTTAAAGGATCTGAAAAAGGACCGCAGTGTTCTTCTGAAAGGAACCGTCAGAGATAAAATATTTTACGCGGAATCTGTTACCGTATATATTTTTCACAAATAACGCTTTCCCTCTTTAATGCGTAAGCTGACTTTCGTTGACACATTGTACGGAATTTGGTACAATTTATTTACAATTAAAAGATCGTGGCCTGGGCGTCTCTGACAGCATTCTTTTACATAGAATGTTGTTAGAGAACGCTCAGGTATTTTATATTCAGAGGGGGACTGCCTATGAGAACTGTTGGTCAAAGCATAAAAAGAGTGGATGCTTACGAGAAGGTATCCGGAAGAGCCAAATTTACCGATGATCTGATCCCGAAGCATTGTCTCACTGCGAAAGTGCTGCATGCTCCCATTGCCAGCGGTATTGTCGCTTCTATAGACACAAGTGAGGCGGAGGCCCTCAAAGGGGTGGTAAAAGTCGTCACCTTCCGTGACGTCCCAAAGCATACATATCCCACTCCCGGCCATCCCTGGTCCGTGGATCCGTCTCACCAGGATACGGCGGACCGCCGTCTGCTGACCGGTAGAATCCGTTATTACGGCGACGATGTTGCCGCCGTGATCGCCGAAGATGAAGTCACCGCTTCCAGGGCTTTAAAACTGATCCGGACAGAGTACGAAGAATATGCCCCGGTGCTTCATCCCCGGGATGCCATGAAGGGAACCATTCCGCCGGTTCACGAAGAACATCCGGACAATATTCTTGCAAAGAGCAACTACGAGATCGGACATGTGGACGATGCACTCTCGCAGGCAGATGCCGTACTCAGCGAAAGTTTCCGCACCCCTATCGTCCAGCACTGCCACATTGAGCCGCCGATTTCCTATGCCTACATGGAAAAAGACAGGATCGTTGTCATATGTTCCACCCAGATCCCCCATATCGTGAGGAGAGTCATCGGGCAGGCCTTGGGCATCCCATGGGGAAAAGTCCGTGTCATAAAGCCATATATCGGCGGAGGCTTCGGCAACAAACAGGAGGTTCTCTATGAACCTCTCAATGCATTTCTGACTGCCTCTGTCGGCGGCCGTCCGGTGAAACTGGAGCTTTCCAGAGAGGAAACGTTTACAAACACCAGGACCCGCCATTCCATTGAATATGACCTGACGGCAGGCGTAACAAAAGACGGTAAAATTCTCGCCAAAGATATGAAAGCCTATTCCAACCAGGGGGCCTACGCCTCACACGGCCATGCCATCGCAGCCAACGGCGCTACCGCATGGCGCCATTTATATGATGTAAAAAATATCCGGGCCGATGCTTATACCGTCTATACAAATGCACCGGTAGGCGGAGCCATGAGGGGCTATGGTATCCCCCAGTTCTGCTTCGTATCCGAATGTCTGATGGATGATCTGGCCTGTAAAATTTCCATGGACCCGTTAAAGTTCCGGGAGCTCAACCTATATGACGGATATTATGAAGATCCTGTTTTAACTCCTCTCGCCGCAAACACCAACGGCGTCAGAGAGTGTATGAGGCGCGGAGCAGACTACATACACTGGGAGAAAAAACGCAGCTTATATCAAAACCAGTCCGGGAATATCCGGCGCGGTGTGGGCATGGCTTTGTTCAGCTATAAGACCGGTGTATGGCCCATTTCCCTGGAAATATCCGGAGCCAGGCTTATCCTCAATCAGGACGGGAGTGTCCAGCTCCAGACCGGCGCCGCAGAAATCGGGCAGGGTTCCGACACTGTATTTACACAGATGGCGGCGGAGGTCCTGGGTCTTTCCCCTGATGACGTCCACATTCAGTCCTTTCAGGATACGGACATTACCCCTTTTGACACGGGAGCTTACGCTTCCAGACAAACCTATATCAGCGGCATCGCCGTCAAAGAATGTGCCGAACTCCTGAAAGAAAAAATTCTTACCTATGCCAGGACTCTGGTTGCTGAAGAATATAGGGATCAGGAGCTTTCTCTGTATGATAAACAGATCCTGTGCGGCCGGAAGCCGGTCCTGTCCCTTGAAGAACTGGCTTTTCACAGCTATTACAGCAGGACTTCTTCTGCCGCCATCACGTCGGATGTATCCCGGCAGATCAAGAAAAACACCCTTGCGTTCGGAGCTTGTTTTGCGGAAATTGAAGTAGATTTAAAACTAGCTAAGATTAAGATACTCGATATCATCAATGTCCATGACAGCGGAAAGATCATCAATCCACAGCTGGCCTCCATGCAGGTCCACGGCGGCATGTCCATGGGCATAGGCTATGGTCTGAGTGAGCAGATGCTCCTGGATGAAAAGACCGGACGCGTACTGAACGGCAGCCTGTTAGACTACAAGCTTCCCACTATGATGGACTCCCCGGATCTCCATTTAGACTTTGTGGAACTTGAAGATCCAACGGGCCCGTTCGGAAACAAGGCTCTTGGCGAGCCTCCAGCAATCCCTCCTGCTCCGGCCATCCGCAATGCTTTTCTTCACGCAACCGGGATTCCGGTCAATGAAATCCCTCTTTCACCTCAGAGGGTATTTGAGGCATTAAAAAAAGCTGATTTGATATAAGGGGGAAATATATGTATGATATAGAAGATTATTATGAAGCAGACACCGTGGCAGATGCCTGTGATCTCTTACAAAAACATCCCGGCGCCATACTCATCTGCGGCGGCAGCGATGTGCTGATCCGTATCCGGGAAGGGAAACTGGCAGGCTCCAGCCTGATCAGTATACGGGGTATCAGAGATCTGCATGGAGTTTCCATGGAAAAGGACGGAACAATTTCCATAGGAGCTGCTGTCACCTTTCATCATTTGACAGAGGACCCGGCGGTCCGTCAATATATCCCGGTGCTTTCAGAGGCGGCAGATCAGGTAGGCGGTCCCCAGATCCGCAATATCGGCACCATCGGCGGAAATCTCTGCAACGGAGCCGTCAGCGCAGACAGTGCACCTGCCTGTTTTTGTCTGAATGCCCGGCTGAAGATTTCCGGTCCCGGCGGAGAGCGGATCGTCCCCATAAAAGATTTTTATCTGGGACCGGGCCGGGTAGATTTAAGAAACGGAGAAATACTGACCCGGATCTTCATCGACAAAAAAAATTACGAAGGTTATACCGGGCACTATATTAAATATGCCATGAGGAATGCCATGGATATTGCAGCGCTGAGCTGCTGCGTCCTGTGCAGGACCGATCTGTCTGCCCGGACACTGAACGATGTGAAAATAGCGTTTGGCGTTGCGGCTCCCACACCTTTCCGGTGCGTGGAGACAGAATCAAAATTAAAGGGGATGGCTGTTGATGACCGTCTTTACGACAAGATCGAGGAATCCGTCCGCACCGAAATCAATCCGAGAGATTCCTGGCGTGCATCCCGCAGTTTCCGCATCCAGATCGGAGGCGAGATCGCCAGACGGGCACTGCAAAAAGCCGTAAAACTCCAGGAGGTGAGGTAGTATGGAACAGCAGAAAAAACTTGTAACCTGTACGGTCAACGGGCATGAAGTGGCTGAATATGTAGATGTGAGAGAATCCCTTTTAGAAATGCTCAGAAACCGCCTTGGCCTGACTTCCGTAAAAAAGGGCTGTGAGGTGGGTGAATGCGGTGCCTGTACGGTCATTGTGGATGGAGAGACCATCGATTCCTGTATTTATCTGGCCGTGTGGGCCCAGGGAAAACAGATCCGCACTCTGGAAGACCTCATGGGACCGAATGGAGAACTCACAAGAATCCAGGAGGCATTTATCGAAGAAGGCGCCATTCAGTGCGGCTTCTGCACCCCGGGTTTTATTATGTCCGCCACAGTCCTTCTGGAACGAGGCGAAAAAAACCTGACTCGGGATATGATCCGGAAACATATGGCAGGAAACCTCTGCCGCTGCACGGGCTATGAAAATATCGTAAATGCGGTGCAGAAGGTACACAAGGAAAACCAATCCCTGTAAATTATCATGACATTTTCTACATGATTGGAGTGAGGCATTCTAAGAGCCGAACGGAAATCATGTGGAGAATGTCTTAAATTACTGATTACCGAAATGTTTTAAATGGTCTCGGAGTCTTAAATATTCCGGTAGCGCTGCCCACCAGCTCGTCTCCCACATACGCTTTTCCCATGAAATTCATGATCGTTTTTCCAGTGGACACAGCTTCGGCTTTTACTGTCACTGTAGATCCAATGGGTACTCCCTTCAGAAAGGAAGTGGAGAGCTGGACCGTAGGTGCGATATCATAATCGCCCAGTCCGCTTGTCAGCGTGCCGAAGGTGATGTCGAACATCCCAACCAAAGATCCTCCAAACATAATATTAAACCCGTTTCGATGGAAATCCCCGACCTCATATTCCATCGTCACACGTTTTTCATCATAATTGTAATCCACAATCTTTCCTCTCAATTCATTGAAAATACTGTGGTCGCTCACATGGCGGATGGCCTCCACTCTGCGTCTCATATTTTTCTCAAAACTCTCACGGTTTCTCATAAGATTCACTTCCCTTCTTTTTCCTTTCTGATAATTTTAACACAGATCCTTGCTTTTGTATAATAATTCTCTTTTATGTAAATGCTACCTGTAACAGATGTATTTGAAAGGAGTTTCATTATGGATAATCAGAACTTATTAAACGAGATGTATCAAAATCTTCAGATGGTGTTAAATACCATGCCGGAGCTTACCCAGGCCACCTCAGACTGTGATTTGAAAGGATGTTTGGAACAGCAGGAACAGCAGTTCCAGGACTTTTTCTCAAGAGTCAAACAGGCTATGACAAAAGATATGCAGCAGCCGGAAGAAATCGGAGAAATCCAGAAAAAATATGCGGAATGGATGACCAAGATGAAAGCCATCGCAGATAAATCCACAAGCCATTTAGCGGAAATGTCCATCCAGGGATATACCATGGGAATGATCCAGCTGATCCAGAGCTCCCACAAAAATTGTGACGCTTCTAAGGACAATTTGTCGATGTCAACTGATCTTGTAAAACTCTACGAAGAAAGTATCGATAGTTTAAAAAAGTATTTGTAAAAAAACAATGGTTGTGGTATGATAATTACTGTTATTAGTGAATGTATAGATCACGTCCGGGTAGATGTTGCATTGCTATGTATCCCTCTGGAACGTGATCTTTTTATTTCGCTGATAATGAAAGTAATGTTAATTTTTATTTTTAATGGAGGTACCCAAATGAACACTGGTACAGTAAAATGGTTTAACTCAGAAAAAGGTTACGGATTTATTTCTCAGGAAGGCGGAGACGATGTATTCGTACACTTCTCAGCAATCTCAGGTGATGGATTCAAGACTTTAGAAGAAGGACAGCAGGTTAGCTTTGAAATCGCAGAAGGACCTCGCGGAAAACAGGCTGAGAACGTATCCAAATTAGCTTAATCTTTTTCTTTTTGAATTAAATAGATTTTGCAAGAATCCCACAGACGGTGTGCACCACTGTCTGCGGGATTTTTTATTTTATATAAAATTGTGCGGACTTTCCTCCTTATCCTGTCAGGAACAAACCACTTCTATTCCTTGCTTTTCCAGGGCCTCCTTTGCATGGTCCGGTATCTGTGCGTCGGTGATCAGACGGTGAAACTCCTCCGCTTTTGCATAGGAACAGATGGTGCGCTTTCCGATTTTTGAACTGTCGCAGATCAGATATTTCCGCTCTGCGATCCCCATCATTCCTTTCTTGATCTCTGCCTGTTCCAAATTTGGAGTAGTGGCACCTTTGGCCAGGGACAGGGCATTGGCAGACATAAAAGCCTTATCTGCAGACAGATTTTCCAAAAACTTAAGTCCCATACTGCCCACCGTACATTCAAAATAGTTTCTCACATGACCGCCTAAAAATATAAGATAAATCCCCTGATGTCTCTGAAGTTCCAAAGCGATTTGAAGGTCATTGGTCACCACCGTAAGATTATTTGCATCCTTTAAGAGCTTGGCGAGTTCCAGTGTCGTCGTCCCGCTGTCCAGGAGGATCATGTCGCCGTCTTCGATCATTGCTCTGGCAGTCTTTGCAATCTTCTGCTTCTCTTCCATCCGTTTATCTTTTCTCGCGGAGATAGACTCCTCCATGTCCAGGACATCCTCATTCAGCATGGCTCCTCCGTGTGTCCGGACGAGTTTTCCAGCCTTTTCAAGCTCTGTGAGATAAGTACGGATCGTTGTCCCGCTGACCTGAAACATTTCGGTGAGCTCCCCGATGCTCGTCCTCTTATTCTGCCTTAAAAGCTCCATGATCTTTTCTTTTCTTTCTTCTGCAAACATGCGATCCCTCCGTGCTCTCTGTGTACTTTATATTTAGATAAATTATAGCACAGAGGCTTCAAAAGGAAAAGCCGCGGGAACTACCGCCCCCGCAGCTTTGCTTCTGCTATTTTGTCAAAATATGATACAGTTCATCTGCGTCTCTGCCGTCTACGATCTTTCTTACTGCCTCCTCCTCATTCAGAGTAAGTGCGACATTTGAAAGAATGGACAGGTGTTCCTGGTCGGCTCCTGCGATCCCGATCACCAGCCTCACTGTCTCATCATTCCAGACGATTCCATCCGGTACGATTAATGCAGCGATACCCGATGCTTTAATTTCCTTCTTGGCTTCAAGAACACCGTGCGGGATAGCGATTCCATTGCCCAGATTGGTCGGATTTTCTTTTTCCCTCAAAAGCATGCCATTCTCATAGCTTTCTGTGACATATCCGTCCTTTAAAAGCATCTGCGCAATCATATGAATTGCATCTTCTTTTGTTTTTGGCTGATCTGTGACTTTGATATTTTCCTTTTTCAGTACCGGAAGAGGATTTTTTGCCTCTGTCAGTTTTTTTACGATCTCATCGTACTTTGGACTGGAAAGAAAGTTATCCACGGAGATATGTACCGCCTCCGGGCGCTCTCTCATAGCCCGCTCCGTCAGTGATTCATGGGTAACAACCACATCCACATCTGCCGGAAGATTGGGGATTGCCACGTTTTTCACCTCAATATCGAGGCCTGCCTGTTTTACCTTATCTTTGAGTATAGATGCTCCCATGGCACTGGAACCCATTCCGGCGTCACATGCCACATATACTTTTTTGATGACTTTCCCTGTGAAATCAATGACTTCCTGCGCTCCGATACGGCCTCCGCCGCCTGTGCCTTCTGCCTTCATAGAGTCTTTCTTTGCCACTGCCTTCTGGAGTGCTTCTTCATCAGAATCACGGCAGAGCCTCAGGATGAATGCGCCGACCCCAAATGATACGGCAGTGGATACGAGCATTCCGGCAATGATCGGAAGATAGTCAGATTTCGGCGCCACTGCCAGCACGGAAAAGTAACTTCCCGGTGAAGCGGTTGCCACCAGTCCGCAGTTAAACATCTGGAAAATAAAGTTTCCTGACACCGCACCGCAGATAGATGCAAGGATCATCTGAGGCTTCATGAGGATATATGGAAAATAAGGTTCATGGATTCCACCGAATGCATGGATGATTGCTACACCAGGCGCCGTCTTTTTCGCTGTTCCTGTACCAAAGAATGTATAGGCCAGCAAAACACCCACTCCTGGACCCGGATTCGGCTCCAGGATAAATAAGATTGATTTTCCTGCCTCTGCCGCCTGGGTGATTCCCAGAGGTCCAAGAATCCCGTGGTTAATCGCATTGTTAAGAAACAGAACTTTCGCAGGTTCAATAAAAATACTCGCAAAAGGTGTAAGGCCGTGATCGATGATGACATTAACTCCGGCAGACATCACATGGTTTAATACCTGTACAAACGGTCCGATCGCAAAAAATGCTGCCAGCACTAAGAAGATTCCAAGAATCCCGCAGGAAAAATTGTTGACGATCATTTCAAATCCCGGTTTTACCCTGCCTTCAAACAAACGGTCCACCTGTTTCATACAGAGAGCTGCCAAAGGTCCCATAATCATGGCTCCCATAAACATCGGAATATCAGATCCTACGATAACTCCCATGGTAGCTGCCGCACCAATGACACCGCCGCGGTCGCCGTAAAAGTTCTTTCCTCCCGTATAACCGATCAAAGTAGGAAGCAGATACTTTAACATCGGATCGATCAGTACGGCAATCTTTTCATTTGGAAACCAGCCTGTCTTTAAAAACATTGCCGTAATCAGTCCCCAAGTGATAAACGCCCCGATATTCGGCATTACCATGCCGCTTAAAACTCCTCCGAACTTCTGGATCCTGGCACGGAATCCTGTCGCTTCATTTCCCATAATTTCCTCCTATCCTTCTTATAACTTCACTATTTTCTTCTGTACAATTGATTCATTCCCCGCCTTCACAATTTTCACTGCCATTTTTCCGTCATGGCCGCTGCATTCCACTTCGCTGTCATTTAAAATCGCTTCGATAAAACTTCTGTCTTCCAAAAGGTACGCATCCTTGAACAGATGAGTCCAGCTGTGCATTGAAGGTCTCTTGAGTTCGTGGGTTTCATTGGCACTTGTAATCTTCTTTTCATGCATATCCCCGATACAGATCACCCCTTTTGTGCCAAGGATCTCGACTCTGGCATCGTAGCCATACTGCACATACTGCGCTCCCTCAATGCAGGCGTGCACTCCGTTTTCAAATTCCGCATTCACAATCACGTTGTCATAAAAGTCCGGATACTTGTCTGCGATTTCTTTATTCCGGAAATTCCCTCCCAATGCATAGACACTCTTTAATTCACTTCCTGCAAACCACCGTACCGTGTCAATGTCATGACTGCACACCTCCGCCAGCGGACCGTTGCTCTTTTCAATGTCATACATCCACTCACGGGGCTTGCTCGGTCCTCTCGTGTGAGATTTCACCAGGACAACATCTCCGATTTCTCCCTCTTCGATCATTTTTTTGGCTTCTCTGAAGCTGTCGTCAAACCGCCTCATAAATCCGATCTGGAGCTTTACACCGTTGTCCACTGCGGCCTTGATCATCTCATCACACTCTTCTTCATTCATCGCCATAGGCTTTTCACAGAAAATGTGTTTTCCCTCATTAGCCGCAGCCACCGCGATTTCTCTGTGATATTTGGTCGGGCAGGCAATGATTACCGCGTCAATCTGTTCATCACTGAGCGCTTCCGTATAGTCCTGGTAATAAGTCTCAATTCCAAGCTCCTCTGCCGCGGCTTTGGCTGCACTGATGTCCGGGTCACAGGCGGCATAAATCTCACCGCCCGGAACACTTCCCGCCATATTTCTTGCATGAATCATCCCTGCTCTTCCGGAACCGATCAAACACACTTTAACTTTCTTCATTTTGTCCACCTCTTCAGTCCTGTTTTTTTAATTCTTCCACAATTTCCACTCCTGCACTTGTTCCCAGACGCTCTGCTCCCGCTTCAATCATCTGAAGTGCGGTCTTTAAGTCCCTGATTCCCCCGGCAGCCTTGACTTTCACTTCATCACCAACTGTGGTCTTCATAAGCTTCACATCTTCCGGTGTAGCCCCGCCTGTTCCAAACCCGGTTGATGTCTTAATAAAATCAGGTTTTACTTCTTTTGCTATTTCAGATACTTTCACCTTTTCTTCATCGGTCAGATAGCAGTTTTCAAAGATGACCTTGCTGATTACTCCGGCTTTTCGGCACTCTGCCACGATCTCTTCCATCTCTTTTTTTATGTAATCATAGTTTTTGTTCTTTAATTCCGCAATGTTGATGACATAGTCGATCTCGTCTGCGCCTTTTTCGATGGCATCCTTTGTCTCAAATACTTTACATTCCAGTGTTGTCTGTCCCAGCGGAAATCCTATGGCTGCCCCTACGTGAACCGGACATCCTTCCAAAAGGCGTTTGCACCGCTCTGTCTGTGCAGGATTGATGGCTACCATCTTAAAACCATATTCCCTGGCTTCGCTGCATAATTTTTCGAACATTGCTTCATCGGCAAAGGCTTTGAGATTTGTGTGGTCTACCATGCCTGCTATTTGATCTGCACTTAATTTCATTTCTGACTCCTCCATTTTGTTTTCTTTTATTATCTTTTACTTTGTACTTGTATATTATCATATTAACTTTCGTTTTGCAAGTACAAATAAAAGAAAATAAAACTTAATACAATCTGCAATAAGATATATCCCAAAACAGGCAAATCCACATCCTTTCTTATATCCTTCTCTTTTTGAAGATCTTTTAAGCTTTACATAACAGATACAATTTTCCCAAAGCAAATATTTTTGCCCACATTATCCCATAAATATATGTTAGTCTTGTCCTAGATTAATTATTGTTTAAATAGAACATTACGAACTATAGTCAAACTTTTTTCCAATTGTCTCTTAAATCTTCTTATTTTTGATTTGTAGTTTTTTATCAAAAACAACATTAAATTGTAAAAAACAGTAGAAAAAGATAGTTTTTTATGGTAATATAAAAAAGATTCAGGAGGAACAATATGGAAAGTACACAAAATCAAATTAACGATAGTAATTTGCTTAATATAAGTGAAGAAGAGGATTTCAGGAAATCTTTATAGGCTTATTATTACATGATGAATGCTAAACCTGATAGCAAGACGAAACTTTTTACAAAGGACGTGTGCATAAACTTAGACGATATTTTTAACCTGAATTACTTAATTACCAACAAATTTAAATCTCATTATAATAATGCCGGTTTCATTATAAATGTTCATGTCGCTTTCAATAATAAAAAATCTTTATTCTTTAATAGTTGGCAATTATTTGAACAGCAGAAATGGATTCAAAGTGAACCTATTGACAGTATTTTAGTGAAATGGGAATTCAATGCGGAACTGCCCGGATATAAAGTTCCGCAGAAGCATACTCTTATAGTAAAAATGAGTGATGGCATAAAACCAGAAGATATGCTTAAAGTTATGCTTTCTGGAGGATTTGATGAAATTCAAGAACTAGATAAAGATGCATATCCAGTTATAGCAAGTGTTGACTTTATTGACTCAACATTAGGAGATGAATTAATTGCTATTGTTTCAAATTGGGTTAAAAGCCTAAACACATGTGATACCTCAAGTCATTTTTTACAAAAATTAAGGGATCATAAAAAGAAACTCTCCTATTTCATCCAATATTTTTTTACATTTACATTAGCACTATGTTGTATTAAAATATGTTCATATAGCATAGAGCAATTACCATTCAACAAAATCAGTGATCTTACTAAAACCGACTTTATCAATTTAAGCTATGTGATATTTACTGTTGTTATTTTATTCATAGTTGCCAAAGGGATATTTAGATTTGTGGGCAGATCTGTTTTTGAAGTTCTAAGAGATGCTGTATCATCACATACATTTAATATTTCTAATGGTGATAAAAAGAAACAAGATGAAAATGCAAAGCGTTACAAAAAACTCAAGAGCAATGTTGTTCTAAAAATAATTTTTTCATTTATTTTTAACATAATTTGTACAATAATTACAACAATAATTACGAGGGTGATATTATGATAAAATTGTTAATAACCATTTTAAAAATAATAAAAAATTTTTTCTCAGAAATTAATAAAGAAATTGAAAAAGAAAATATTTTAGATTATTTGGACGATTATAGTTATTATAGGCATCCAAATAAATTTTATTAAGAATGCTATATGTGCCTATTACATAGAATTAAAAATAAGAGCTGCCATCATTCATATATTTAGATGATAATATTAGAGCCGTGCATAAACTTTCTGCACGGCTCTAATATTTACTATGACTTCTGCCAGATATTCACGCTGGCATCGCTCGGCATTCTCAAATCCCCTCTTGGAGACACTGCTACACTTCCCACCTTCGGCCCGTCCGGCAGGCAGGAGCGCTTAAACTGCTGGCTGAAGAACCGCCAGTAGAATTTATCCAGCCACTTTTGTATGGTTTCATCGTCGTAATCCCCTGCAAAAGTAAGCTTTGCCATTCGGTAAAGCTTTGCCTTCGGAAATCCGAATCTCAACATATAATATAGGAAGAAATCGTGCAGCTCATAAGGCCCTACCAAATCCTCAGTCTTCTGCGAGATCACACCGTCCACCGGAGGAAGCAGTTCCGGGCTCACCGGAGTGTCCAGCACATCCATCAGCACATCGGATAACTCTTTATTTTCAACCGTCTCTGCATAATACAGTACCAGATAGCGCACCAGAGTCTTCGGCACAGAACAGTTCACCGCATACATGGACATATGGTCTCCGTTATAGGTAGCCCAGCCAAGAGCAAGCTCTGACATATCGCCGGTCCCGATGACCATGCCGTTATACTTATTGGCGATATCCATGAGGATCTGAGTCCTCTCCCGGGCCTGGGAATTTTCATAGGTCACATCGTGGACATCTTCCTCATGTTCAATATCTTTAAAATGCTGTCTGACGGCTTTCTCGATATTAACTTCTTTTAAAGTGGCTCCCAATTCATGGATCAGGGATACTGCATTCTGGTATGTCCGGTCTGTCGTACCGAAACACGGCATCGTGACGCAAATGATATTTTCCCTTGGAATATCCAGCATATCAAAAGCACGCACTGTTACTAAAACTGCAAGGGTAGAGTCCAGTCCTCCGGAAATTCCCACCACTGCATGCGTACAGTTCGTATGTTCCAGACGTTTTTTCAGTCCCATAGACTGGATCGATAAGATCTCATCACACCGTTTCTCCCGCTCTTCCCTGCTGGACGGCACAAACGGATTCTTTGGAAACTTTCTTGTAATCTGGTTTACTTTTACCGGAAGAATAAACGGCACACGCCGGTATTCCTCAGAATCTTCCTCGAAAAACGTCGTCATTTTTCTTCTCTCTGCCACGAGGCGCTTCACATCCATGTCCGCATAGATAATATCGTTTACAAACCGCTTCGCCTCTGCCAGCACGGTTCCGTTTTCACAGATCAGATGGTGTCCGCTGTAAACTACATCCGTTGTGGATTCTCCCTCTCCTGCATTGGCATACACATAACCTGAAAGCAGTCTTGCAGACTGATTGGACACGAGGGCGCTCCTGTAAACCTCCTTCGTAGTAGTCTCCACGCTGGCAGACGGATTACAGATAACGGTTGCCCCGGCCAAAGCGTGATGAGTACTCGGCGGAAGAGGAACCCACAGGTCCTCACAGATTTCCATGGCAATGGTCAGTTCCGGGATATTTGTGCATTCCAGCAGGATGTTTGCTCCAAACGGAACATGCTCCCCGTCCAGCAGAATGTCCTTTACCTCTCTTTTTCCTTTTGCAAAATGTCTGGCTTCATAAAACTCTCCGTAATTCGGAAGGTGGATCTTCGGCACCACCCCTAAAATACGTCCGTCAAATAAAAACACACCGCAGTTATAAAGCTTATGCTCCACAACCAGAGGACAGCCCACGGTGACGACCATGTCCATCCCTTTTGTTTCCTTCTTGATCTCCATGAGTCCCTTAAGGGATTCCTCCAGCAGAGGGTCCTGCAAAAACAGGTCCCCGCATGTATAGCCGGAAACGGCCAGTTCAGAAAAAACAAGAAGGCTGGCTTCTTCATCTCCTGCCTGCCGGATAATCTTTATGATCTCTTTTGTGTTATATTCCGGATCTGCGACTTTCACCTTCGGTGTCGCCGCAGCTACTTTAATAAAACCATCTTTCATATCTACTCTTCTTCCATATTACTTAATTTGGCTGCCTGATCCGCAGCGGTTAAACTGTCGATGAGCTCATCCAGATCTCCGTTCATGACAGAATCTAATTTGTGGAGGGTCAGCTTGATCCTGTGATCTGTCACACGGCCCTGAGGATAATTGTAGGTTCTGATCTTCTCGGAACGGTCCCCGGTTCCCACCTGGCTCTTTCTCTTTTCTGCCTCTGCGTCATGGGCTTTCTGCTGCTCCAGCTCATACAGACGGGAGCGCAGCACCTTCAATGCCTTGTCCTTATTCTTAAGCTGTGACTTTTCATCCTGGCAGGATACAACGATTCCGGTCGGCAGATGAGTCAGCCGCACAGCTGAATCTGTCGTATTGACACACTGTCCTCCGTTTCCGGATGCACGGAATACGTCAAACTTACAGTCATTTAAATCTACTTCCACTTCCACATCTTCCACTTCCGGCATAATAGCAACCGTAATAGTGGACGTATGAATCCTTCCGCCGGACTCGGTGGCCGGGATTCTCTGCACACGGTGCACTCCGCTTTCATATTTAAATCTGGAATAGGCACCCTGACCCGAGATCATGAAAACAAGCTCTTTAAAACCTCCGATCCCGCTTTCATTAAAACTCAGTGTCTCCACCTTCCAGCGGCGTCCTTCCGCATAACTCCGGTACATGCGGGCCACGTCTGCCGCAAACAGAGCAGCTTCGTCTCCGCCGGCTCCGGCGCGGATTTCCACGATGATATTCTTGTCGTCATTTGGATCTTTTGGAATCAGAAGAATCTTTAATTCCTCTTCCAGCCGCTCTACATTCGCCTTGGACTCGGAAAGTTCCTCTTTGGCGAGTTCCTTCATCTCCTCATCAGATTCCTCTTCGAGAAGTTCCAGACTTTCCTCAATGTTCTGCTTTTCCTGTACATACTCCTTATACTTTTCTACGATAGGTGCCAGATCGCTCTGCTCCTTCATCAAATCCCTGAACCGGTTCTGGTCTCCGGCCACATCCGGATCGTTGAGCTGCTGGAGTACGGTATCCAGTCTCTCTACTAAACTTTCTAACTTATCAAACATCTTCTTCTCCTTTATGCCAGCGTTCCGATGACCATCCGGTCAAGTCCCGCCAAGTCTTTCTTTATCTCCACAGAGGAAAATCCTGCTTCCTCCATCATCGTTTTTACCGCCGCTCCCTGGTCATAACCGATCTCAAATACGAGAGTGCCTCCGGCGTTCAAATGCTTCGGGGCCGTCCCTGCAAGCTTTCGGTAAAAATACAGCCCGTCCTCTCTTCCGTCAAGAGCAAGCATAGGCTCGTGGTCTTTTACTTCCGGCATCAGTTCCATACAGTCTTTTGTAGGAATATACGGAGGATTGGAAATGATCAGGTCAAAACAACCGTCCACCCCGGAAAAGAGGTCACTCTTTTTAAATTTTACCATAGGAGCCAGCCTTCTTCCATTCTCTTTTGCAATTTTCAGGGCCTTTTCATCAATATCTGTACCGATGCAGACGTCCGGCTTCAGCATAAGACAAAGGCTGATGGCAATACACCCGGAGCCTGTACAGACATCCAGGATGCTTTCATGGGGATAGTTTCCTTCCACAACCGCCTCGATGACACTTTCTGTATCCTGCCTTGGTATGAGCACATCCGGGGTCACCCGGAATGTATATCCCATAAAATCCTGAGTCCCGATCAGGTATTGGAGAGGAATCCTCTCGCTGATCCGTCGGTCCAGCAAAGCCTTGTACTGCTCTAATTCTTCCCCTTCTTCCACCGGCGTAGTCATAGAAAATAAGTATTCTTCCCGGCTTAAAGAAAAGCAATGGGAAAACAGATACCAAGCTTCCCCATCCGGGTTATCGATCCCCGCTTCCCGGAGCATTTCCGCCCCGTATGTGACCCAAATCTTCCTATTCACGGTTCTTCCTTTCTTTCTCCAGATATGTTTTCCAGTCAAAAACACCCTCCACTGACCGGATTGCCACTTCGATCATGCTCTCATCCGGCTCTTTCGTCGTTAAAAGCTGAAGACACAGCCCCGGCTTGCTGAGCGCCGTGATGACCGGATTGTCTGAATTTCCGGCGAGCCGGATAAACTCATAGGATACCCCTGCGATCACCGGGACCAGCAGAAGTCTCAATGCAACTTTCAGCCACACCGTGTCCACACGGATAAAAAAGAAAAATATAATGCTTATGATCATGACAAAAAACAGGAAACTCGTACCGCACCGCTTGTGCAGTCTGGAATATTTCATTACATTTTCCGGCGTGAGCTCCTCCCCTGCCTCCAGGCAGTTGATCGTTTTGTGCTCGGCTCCGTGGTACATGAAGACCCGTTTGATGTCGTTCATTTTGGATATGAGAATGATATATCCTAAAAAAATACCCACCCGGATCAGGCCCTCCAGCAGCAGAACAGCCGGACGGCTCATGCCGAACCCTTCAAATATGTTGGAGAGGAAATAAGGCAGCACCATGAACAGTCCGATGGCAATGGCAAATGACAACACCACGATTCCGCCCATGAGGACCCCTTCCCATTTCTCAGAGAAATGACGGTTCAGCCACTGTTCCAGCCGGGACGGCTCCTCTTCCCCGTCTTCTATGAAGTCAGCCGAATAAGTGAGTGTTTTCATGCCGATCACCATAGACTCCGCAAAATTTACGACTCCCCGCAGGACCGGGAGCTTCAGAACCGGATATCGATCGGATATGCTCGTATACCGTTCGGTCTTCGTCTCGATCTCCCCGTCCGGTTTTCTCACGGAAACTGCATAGCGGTCCTCATTTTTCATCATGACGCCTTCCATGACCGCCTGTCCGCCAATCCTTACTTTCATATAGTGCCCGTCCTTCCTTTTAAATAGCTATACAACAAAATAGGCTGAGATTTCGCAACCTCAACCTATCATTTCATGTTTTCTACTTAGTACCATACTTACGATTGAACTTGTCAATACGTCCGCGAGCTTGAGTAGCTTTCTGTTGTCCAGTGTAAAAAGAATGACACTTAGAACAGATCTCAACGTGGATATCTTCCTTTGTAGATCCTGTTACAAATTCGTTACCGCAGTTGCAGACTACTTTTGCCTGATGGTATTCTGGATGGATTCCTTCGCGCATGTTTCTTCACCTCTTTGATCTTAGTTTATCTTAAACATTCCTTTTGTTTATTCTTAAACAGCTTTCTCATTATATCACAGCATCTTCTACAATGCAAATACTTTTTCTGTTATTTTCTCAGCAGAGATTTCTTCGCAAACTCAATAAATTCCTTATTATTTTTAGAACGTTTGAACATATTCAGTGTCTGCTCGAAAAATTCGTCTGAACGGCTTCCGGACAGTTCTTTGTGCAGTGCGGTGACCACAGACTGTTCATCTTTGGAAAGCAGCAGATCATCTCTTCTCGTACCGGATTTGGCGATATCCACCGCAGGGAAGATCCTGCGCTCGGACAGATGACGGCTCAGTACAAGCTCCATGTTTCCGGTTCCCTTAAACTCCTCGAAGATGACATCATCCATCTTGCTTCCCGTCTCTACCAGCGCTGTCGCAAGGATCGTGAGACTTCCGCCTTCCCTCATATTTCTGGCAGCTCCAAAAAATCTTTTTGGCATGTGGAGTGCTGCCGGATCAAGCCCTCCTGTGAGCGTCCTTCCGCTCGGAGGCACGGTGAGGTTGTACGCCCTGGCAAGTCTTGTGATACTGTCCAAGAGGATCACTACGTCCTCTTTATGTTCTACCAGGCGCTTTGCTCTCTCAAGCACCATTTCCGACACTCTCTTGTGATGATCAGGAAGCTCATCAAACGTAGAATAGATGACCTCCACGTTCTGTCCCTCCACAGATTCTTTAAAATCCGTCACTTCCTCGGGTCTCTCGTCAATGAGCAGTACGATCAGCTTGATGTCTTTATAATTTTGGCTGATGCTCTGAGCCATCTGCTTTAACAGAGTGGTCTTTCCCGTTTTGGGCGGTGATACGATCATACCCCTCTGCCCTTTTCCCACAGGAGAGAGCAGATCCACCATGCGCATCGGAATCGTCGCCCGCTCGGTCTCCAGCCTGAGCCTCTGGTTCGGAAAGATCGGCGTGAGGTCTTCAAAATGCTTTCTCCTGGCTGCCGCCTCGGGGCGATATCCGTTTACGGACTCTACAAACAGCAGGGCTCCGAACTTTTCACTCTGGCTTTTTACGCGGATGGCACCGTTTAAGATATCTCCGGACTTTAAGTTAAACCTCCGGATCTGGGTCGGTGATACATAGATATCATTCTCTCCGGGGAGATAATTCTCACAGCGGATAAATCCATAACCGTCCGGCAGGACTTCCAGTATGCCATTGGCTTTCCTGCCGCTGTCCAGGCTTTTTATATCCCTGGGCACACGGTCTGTCCTGACGTCTTTTGTCTGCTCTGCTTTCGTCTCCGGTTCCGGCTCACTCTGTTTATGTTCATTGTCATTATTTTTTAAATATTCGATCAGCTCCTGCTTTTTCAGACTGCTGATGCCTTTCAGATTCTTTTCCTTTGCCGCCTTTCGAAGTTCAAGCAAAGACATAGATTCATATACCATAGAATATTCTCCTTTGTTTAAATACATAAGATGTTTCTTGTTTTGATTCGATTTGCAATATTCAGTGCGGGTAAATGGATGATGTATCCGATGACCTGTAATCTGACCGATCTTTACAGAATTGTAATCGTAAGAGGGAAATTTCCCTCTTAGATTATACTACCACAATTTTCAGCTATGTCCAAGAATTTGTTTTCTCATACGGAGCAATATTTTCTTTTCCATCCTTGAAACCTGTACCTGGGAAATTGAAAGTTTTTTTGCGATTTCCTGCTGTGTCTTCCCATGGAAGTACCGCATAGTGATCAATTCTCTCTCATCTCCGGACAGTGTGTCCATGAGTTCTTCCAGCATCACATGGTTGATGACAGTATCTGACTCATTTTCCTCGCCTGGCAGTTTATCTACCAAAAGCACCTGGCTGTCGTCGCTTTGATAGCTTGGCTGATAAATAGATTCCACATCTTTGTTTGCCTCCAGTGCGACGACGATCTCATCTCTGGCAATCTTTGTCTCCCTGGAGAGTTCGTCTATCGTTGCTTCCCTGTTGTACTTCATGGCAAAAGCCTCTCCTGCCTGCCGGACCTGGTAGGCGATCTCCTTCAGGGAACGGCTGACCTTGATCATCCCGTCATCCCTTAAAAACCGTTTGATCTCCCCGGTGATCATCGGCACCGCATAAGTAGAAAATTTTACATCATAGGAGAGGTCAAACTTGTCCACTGCCTTTAAAAGTCCGATGCTCCCGATCTGGAACAGATCTTCGGGCTCGTGTCCCCGCCCTGTAAAACGCTTTACCACACTCCAGATCAGCCCCATGTTGTCAAGCACGATCTTCTCTCTCGCATCCTGATCTCCTTCTTTCGTAAGCTTTAATAATTCTCTTGTCTCGTCCATATAAAAGGCCTATTTCCCGGTCACTTTCTTTTCCATGATAACTCTGGTTCCTTTTCCTGACTCAGAGCTGACTTCGATCTTGTCCATGAATGCTTCCATAAAGGAAAATCCCATCCCGGTCCGCTCCTCATCAGGCTTTGTCGTATACATAGGTTCCATTGCCTGTTTTACATCCGGAATACCGACACCGAAATCCTCAATGACAATTTTAAGGACACTGCCTTCATTTGAAATATCCATGAAGATCTTTCCCTGATCGTCCTCATATCCGTGGACGATGCAGTTCGTAACCGCTTCGGAAACCGCCGTTTTCACATCTGCCATCTCTTCCATCGTCGGATCGAACTTCATCATATAGGTTGCCGCCAGCACTCTTGCGATCCCTTCATTTTCTGATTCGCTGTTGAATTCTAAATGTATCATCTCTTATCCTCCCTATCCCTATCGCTCATTGATGATCTTGTGCAGACCCGCCATGTGTACGATCCGTTTAACCACATCGTTGACATTTACCACGCTCACCGTGCCTCCGAGAGGCTTCAGCTGCTTGTACCGCCCAAGGATCATTCCCACACCGGAGCTGTCCATAAAACCGGTATTCTTAAAATCAAATTCAATATCCCTGATCGGATATGACTTCAGGATCACATCACATTTATGCCTGACACGCTCTGCCAAGTGATGATCCAGTTCTCCGTCAAGCCTTACATACAGTGTCCTGTTTTCAACCTGATATTCTGTTGCCATAGATGATTCACTCCTTTAAATGATAAAAAAATGAAAGAGAAATACACCGGAAGGTTTTGATATCTTCCGGATATATTTCTCTTTCGTGTCTTATCGGTTTCTTTGTCAGCCCAAGTGCTGTTTTAAAGATTTTTTGCTTGTTTGTTCTGTAATTGATTCAGGTAATTCTGTGAGTTCCTTGCACTGTTGGTGCCCGGGAACTTCTTGATGACATCCTCGTATGCCTTGATGGCTTTGTCCTTGTCACCATTTTTATCATAAGATCTGGCAAGGTAGAAATAAGACCCCACATTTGTGTCTTTTACTTTGATGGCTTTTTTCAAAGTGCTGATGGCATCCTTGTAGTTGCCCTGATTATATGCACTGATTCCCTTGTTGTAAAGTCCGGTGGCCGCATATGGGTAAACCTTCTGTTCCAGATCGTCATAAATCTCTTTCATCTTCTTTGATTCCAGCTTATCCCTGTCGATGTTCAGCAGGGCATCGGCAGACTCCGTATACTGGCGGTCGCCGTAATACTGCATGGCTGTCAGCAGAGAATCATAGATTCCCTCTGTCTTGCTGTCTCCGACAAATTCTTTTAATTCTTTCTTCGCCTTTTCCTCGGCAGCCTTTGCCTCTTTGATGTCTTTTTCGTTGCTCTTTAACTGAGTCTCTTTGGCAAGAAGCTGTTCCTTATAATTTTCAATCTTGGATGAATACTTGTAGCTGGATGCCTTCTTAATGCTCGGATATAAGAGCACCAGGGAAACAAGCACGCCGATCACAATACCTCCCACCATATATACCATGCGGTGGCGGTTGGACGGCAGCTCCTCGTATTTTCCTACAACGCTGCTTAAAACCTTTTTCTTCGGCCCTTCTGCACTCTCCAAACCGCTGTCTTCTGCTTTCATATCCGCAGGTTTTAAAAGAGCTTCCGTCTCCTGCAGATATTCTAATGCCCTTGGGTTTTTGCAGTCCACCTCCAGCACATTTTTTAAAGCCTTCTGGGCGTCTTTATAATTCTCATCTTTGATGGAAAGCAGGGCAATCAGAAGCTGTGCATTGATAAAATTCGGCATCATGGAAACGACATTTTTCAGCTGGATCATTGCCAGGTCTTCATTCCCCTGTTTTGCGTATACGAGAGCCTGATTATACTTTTTAATGACCTGGTTGACCGTGTCAAGCTGGACAGGATTCTCCTGCACATCTTTCAGATAATCAATGGCCGCATTTTCTTCCTTTTTCAGATTACTGCTGATGACCCACTGGCTCAGGGCAGGGACGATGTCACCCATCTGATAGTAGACTAAGCCCAAAAGATTCCTGGCGTTCATGTCGTTCTTGTCATAAAACAACGCAGCTTTCAGGTTCTTTACGGCCCCGGTCAGATCGTTGGCATTGGCTTTCTCCAGCCCAAGGTTGTAGTAGTATTTGGAACTGTTTTTAATCTTTTCCTTACTCTTCATATCTGCCACCTTACTATTTCTCTTCTTCTATGTCTTTTTTGATTTCATTGATCAGATCTTCTACATCTTTTAAATCATCGCTGTAAATAGCATCCTCTGCCTGGTCCACATCTAAGCAAGGTTCAAATTTTTTTAACTCTTCTCTGTAATTAATCATTTTCTTCCTCCATTCAAGATAAACGTTTTAACCTTACCAGCTAAATAAAAAGAGCCGATACAAAAGCAGAGAACCCCCTCCTCTGACTTTTTTATCATTGTCTTATATGCCTTTAAGAAATCATTCTCCGGTATCTCCCGGTTTACAACCGGAACCTTTATGATTCCTTCCAAGTTTTCAACTTCCGTGAGAAGCTTCAGGATGCCCTCCTCTTCCTTCTTATGGGAAGGGGCAAAAACAATCAGTTTTCTCTGCGGAAAATATTTCTCTAATGTATGGCAAAATGCCTCCGCCGCCTGAAGATTATGTCCTCCGTCTATAAAAATATTGGGACTCACTTCCTCCATCCGTCCTGCCAGAAAAGCTGAGGAAAGACCGTTAAATACCGTCCTTCTTTTCAGGTCAGGAAACAGCAGGCGGACTGCTGCTGCCGCAAGAGCGGCATTCTCATACTGAAAATCGCCCAACAGGCCTAATTTCAGGCATTCACTCTTTTTATCATACGCACTCTTTCTCAAAAAATCAATATAATCGCTGCTTTTTTCAGAAAAAATAAGATTATCTTTTGAAATTGTTAGGAATTCCGAATCTTTATGTGCGGCCTCTTCCTGAAATACCCTGAGAACCTCAGGCTTCTGCCTGAGACAGATCACAGGAACCCCCGGTTTTATGATCCCTGCTTTCTCTGCCGCAATCAGCTGCAGAGTGTTTCCTAAAAATTCCTGATGATCAAGACTCACCGCAGTGATGACAGAAAGCCTCGGCATGATCACATTGGTCGCATCATGCCTGCCTCCCATTCCAGTCTCGATGATACAGACCTCCGCATGTTCTTCCCGGAAAAATACAAGTGACATAAAGAACAGAAATTCAAAGAAGGAAGGATGATCTGCCCCCTCCTTCACTGCCTGAAAGACGGCATTCTTTACTTTTGCAAAGACCTCTGAAAATCTTTTTTCGGAAATCTCTCTGCCGCCGATCTGTATCCGTTCTTCCATGCGGATCAAATGCGGGGACGAAAACCGCCCGGTCCTTATTCCTGCGCCCGTAAGGATCGAGTCCAGAAATGCACAGACTGAACCCTTTCCGTTGGTGCCTGCTACATGGATCATGAACAGATCTTTTTCTGGATTTCCCAAAACATCCAGAATCCATTGTACATTGGATAAGGATGTTTTTTTAGCGAAACCCGTCACATGATTCAAATAATTTCTTGCTTCTTCAAAATCCGTCATGTTATTTTACAAGCTGACCCAGACGTTCTTCCACTTTTTCAAGCATCTGCCGGTATTTTGAAAGCTTTTCTTTCTCTTCTTCTACTTTTTGTTCCGGTGCTTTGCTTAAGAAACGTTCGTTATTGAGCATGCCTTCGCACCGCTTGATCTCTCCGCCTAATTTCTTCTGTTCTTTTTTCAGTCTCTCAATTTCTTTTTCAATGTCCACAAGCTCCGCAAACGGCATATAGATCACGGCATCCGGGACCATCGTGGATACGGCATCCTCCGCAATCCCTTCTCTGTCCGCCCGCACAGCTACTTCGCTTGCGTAACCCAGGGTTCCAAAGAAGACCTTCCCCTGTTTAAAGATGTCTCTTACATCTTCATTTTCAGAGACAACAAATACTTTTGCTTTCTTTTTCGGGGATACGTTCATCTCGGCACGTATATTCCGGATTCCCCTCACCGCTTCTTTCATGAGTTCCACTGCAGCTTCTTCCCGGGCAAAGCTGTATTCCTCTCTGTATTCCGGCCAGGATGCCAGCATAATGGATTCTTCCCCTGTCAGATTGCAGTAGATCTCCTCTGTGATAAACGGCATGAATGGATGAAGCAGCTTCAGTGATTCGGAAAGCACCTTTTTCAGCGTCCACAAAGCTGAGGCTTTCGTGTTGTCTTCATCGTTATAGAGACGCGGTTTCACCATCTCGATATACCAGTCACAGAATTCTTCCCATATAAAGTCATTGAGCTTCTGTACGGCAATTCCCAGCTCATACTTGTCCATATTATCCGTCACATCTTTGGCCAGAGTGTTGAATTTAGATAAAATCCACCGGTCTGCGCTTGTCAGATCGGAAAGTTCCACATGAGAAAAGTCCGCCTGTTCAAAGTTCATCATCATGAAGCGGGATGCATTCCACACTTTATTGGCAAAATTCCGGCTGGCTTCCACACGCTCCATGTAAAAACGCATATCATTGCCCGGCGCATTTCCGGTGACCAGAGTAAATCTCAGCGCATCTGCCCCATACTGGCTGATGACTTCCAGAGGATCAATTCCGTTGCCCAGGGATTTGCTCATCTTTCTTCCTTTGTCGTCTCTCACGAGTCCGTGGATCAGCACCGTGTCAAACGGCGCTTTCCCTGTATGCTCATATCCGGAAAACACCATTCTGACAACCCAGAAAAAGATAATGTCATATCCGGTTACCAATACGTTGGTCGGGTAGAAATAATCCAGTTCCTCCGTCTGTTCCGGCCAGCCTAACGTGGAAAACGGCCACAGCGCAGAACTGAACCAGGTATCCAGGGTATCCTCATCCTGAGTAAAGTGTGTGCATCCGCATTTTGGGCATACTTCCGGTTTTTCTTTTGCCACCACAGTTTCGCCGCACTCGTCACAGTAATATGCAGGAATCCTGTGTCCCCACCAGAGCTGTCTGGAGATACACCAGTCACGGATATTCTCAAGCCAGTGCAGATAGGTCTTTGTATAACGTTCCGGCACAAATTTAATGTCCCCGTTTTTAACCGCCTCGATGGCAGGCTTCGCGAGCTCATCCATCTTTACGAACCACTGGGGTTTAACCATCGGCTCGATGGTGGCTTTGCAGCGGTCATGGGTTCCGACGTTGTGCTCGTGTTCTTTTATTTTTACCAGATATCCCTGTTCTTCCAGATCTTTTACGATGGCTTTTCTCGCCTCATAACGCTCCATGCCCTCATATCTGCCGCCGTTTTCATTGATCGTGGCGTCATCGTTCATCACATTGATCACTGGGAGGCCATGCCGTCTTCCGACTTCAAAATCATTTGGATCATGGGCAGGAGTGATCTTCACAGCACCGGTTCCAAACTCTTTGTCTACATATTCATCCGCCACGATCGGGATCTGTCTGCCGCAAAGCGGAAGCTCCAGCATTTTCCCTACAAGATGTGTATATCTTTCATCGTCCGGATGGACAGCCACCGCCGTATCTCCAAGCATTGTCTCGGGACGGGTAGTAGCAATCTCTAAATAATCATCGGTTCCCGCAACCGGATACTTGATATGCCAGAAATGACCTGCCTGGTCCACATGCTCAACTTCTGCGTCAGAAATTGAAGTCTGGCAGACCGGACACCAGTTGATGATCCTGGACCCTTTGTATATATAGCCTTTTTCATATAACTTGATAAAGACCTCTTCCACTGCTTTGGAACAGCCCTCATCCATCGTAAAACGCTCTCTGTCCCAGTCACAGGCAGAACCCAGCTTCTTTAACTGGCTGACGATTGTGCCGCCGTACTCTTCCTTCCACTCCCAGGCTCTCTCAAGAAACTTCTCTCTTCCCAGATCTTCCTTTTCAATGCCTTCCTCTTTCAGCGCCTCGATGATCTTGACTTCCGTTGCAATGCTGGCATGATCTGTTCCCGGCTGCCACAGTGTATTGTATCCCTGCATTTTTTTAAAGCGGATCAGGATATCCTGCAGAGTCTCATCCAGTGCATGCCCCATATGGAGTTTACCCGTAATATTGGGAGGCGGAATCACGATCGTAAACGGTTTTTTGCTGTGATCCACTTCTGCATGAAAATATTTGTTGTCAAGCCACTTCTGATATAACCGGTCTTCAATCTCAGACGGGTTATAAGTCTTTTCCAATTCTTTACTCATATCATATCTCCTACTTTTTATATTTTATTCTAAAAGATTGTTGCGGATCGCCCGCTCATGCTGCACCATTGCCTGCTCACAGATGTTCTGGCGGCCGGACAGCCATTCCATCCGGTTGATCCTTTTCGGTATATCATAAATTGCCTTTGGGTAATAACACCAGGCCTGAGGTGCATGCATTCCACACTGCTCCATGGCCGAGACAAACGTCTTCCTCTGGGCGGAAAGTTCTTCACTGCAATTTAATTCCGCTGCAACTTTAGCACAAAACTCAAATAATTTCCACTGTTCTTCGGAAATATATCCAAACAGCACCTGATATTTCTCTCTGCAGAATTCCAGGTCATTGACAATCGTATCATACTCCGATTTGAGCCTCCGTCCCGAAGTCTCTTTGTGGTTTCTTACCATATGATACATTTTCTTTTTCTCTGCCGCCTTCTTCTTTCTTGTCCTGAGAATCAGAAGGATCACAGCCGCACCAAACACTGCTGCCGCTGCCGGCCAGAGAGAAACGCTCAGCCGGAGCTCAAAATAAAATACTGCTGCCGCACCGAGTCCCGCGGCAGTCAGGGCCATGATCAGCGAAGACAGAAAATAGGCCCTCCTGTTGATGAACTTTCCATGAAATTCCCTCTCTTTTCTTTTCAGATCACGTTCTTCATCTTCCTGGACTGAAATTTCCTTCTCGATCTGTTTTTTTTCACCCTCCAGGGATTGGATACGGGACAAACCCTGTCTTATTTCCTCTTCCCTCTCCCAGAGGGGCAGAAATTCCTCATCGGAGACTCGTCCGCCTGCGGAATCATAAAAAATCCTGGCAAAGATGCGGTTGTATTTTCTGGCTTCCTCACTGATCAGCTTTGCTTCTTCACCGGAAAGCTTTTCCATGATCTCGATATCTTCCTTCTGCTCCAGAATATAAGACACCTCATCTTCATACATTTCCACAAAACGCCGGTTTAATTCCATCCGTTTTTTCTGATATTCAATTTCAGACAATCTCTCTTCTGTACTCATTTTTCCACCGTTCCAGCATCGACCAGGTAAGCCTTCTGGTCATCAGGTCATCGGGTTTCTTTCTGTGATAGCCAATCTTTTTCAGTGCTGTGGATTCCTCGCTTCCGGAAAACCGTTCCTCCATAGCTGAGATATTTTCATGGATCTCTCTCAGCTGTTCTTCTGTAAAAGAAAGCGCTCTGCCGTCCTCCAAAAACTTCTGGTAATCTCCCTGCATATAAGAGACTATGAAATATGCTTCCTGGCATTTCTTGTTCTCTTTCAGGCGGCAGCTCCTTTTAAAAAACTCCTTCGCCTCCTGAAAACGGAACATCCGGGTCAGGCAGAGTCCCGTGTGATACAAAACTTCCTGCTGTTCCTTTGTCTTCAGCTGCATCAGACCGGAAAGCGATTTTTGATAGGCGTGATAAGCGCTCAGATATCTGGAATGTTTCAGATATAAGTCGCCGAGCATTTTGTGCTTTCTCACAGAGGAATATAGATAGGCCGTGCGCATCTGCTGGACAAGCATTCTCTGCTCGGGAACCGTAAAATAATTCCGGTAACTGATAATATGCTCCAGCTGCTTCTTTGTCTCCTCTTCTGCCGGCAGGACCAGACCAAGTTCTTCTTCGATCCACTCTCTCATCCCTTCCGGGATTCCTTCTGTCAGAAAATATAAATACTGTCCTGAAATAATATAACATAATTCTTCATAGGAAGAAATGGTCTGTCCAAAGGAATTCAGCGTGTAAGTCCGCCTGCTCTCCTCTGTCTCACACAATACCATTCTCATGGCTGTCCCCTCCTCTCCCATGAAATTACCTGCTGGAATACCTGGTATGTAGAAGGATATAATGTCCCAAACCCCAGATCCGTGATTTTGATTCTGCACTTTGTCTCCCCGGTGCACTCGGCTTCAATCTTCAGCTTTGTAGAGCGTCCCGGACGTTTTTTAAGCCCTTTTAAGGAAATCGGAAACCTCATTCTGTCACCTTTCCCGGGAAACAGGGGTTTGATCTCCACAGGAATGGATGCCGCTGTCTCAACCAGTACCGTCATATTTCCCCGACTCTCAAACCATGGCTTTCCACCCTTTATGACCGGCAGAAATTCTTCTTTTCCGTGGTTCCATACCATGGCACCGATCTGATACATCATAACCGTGTCGGTAAGAATCACGGCAGAGTCAAGGTCAGCCGCATTTTTTCTTCCCAGCAGACAGACGGCCCCTGTCGCGTACACATGATCTCCCATAAACACACGCCGTCCCGCACACAGCTTTGCCGAAGCGCTTTTCAGCCATCCGCCGTCAAATCCTCTGCCGTACAAATAAACTAAAGAAGTAACCTCCTGGGACATGGCCTGGACGGCGGCGTTCTCAAATGCCATGTCTTTCTGATGGGGCAGCCGGGTGTTTCTCATAAAAGCAGAGTAGTCTTCTCTCTCTACGAGCAGCTGCCCATCCTGCTTTTTCACCAGATAGTAAAACAATCTCTGGCCGGAATAGTCAAACAGCCCCACAGCTCCCTGTTCAAGCTGTTCCTTTCGGTCCCCGGCAAGTCCCAGAAAAGCCTCCTCCTTCGTAAACAGCCTGAGCTGTTCCTCCGAAAACCCCAGCTCTTTTCTAAGCTCCGCGGCTTTTGACGCCAGGTCCTCCTCCGGGTCCTCCAAAATAACGCCCATAAACAGATTGGACGTATCCGCATGCTTTTCCGATTCTGCACGCACATAATCCGCCCAGTCCCCGAAAAGCTTTTTCGGTTCTTCTTCCACGATCTTTCCGTCCGTTACGGAACACTGATATATCATTTCCCGTTCTATCTGTATGCCTATTTTCATCATAGATCCTCTGTCATCGGACGGATCAGATCCGTCATTGCTTTTTCATACGCGTAGATTTCCATTTCCATGGCTACGCTCTCCCTTTGTTTTTCCTTCAGCATGTGATTCAGCTGATAAAATCTTCCCTTCTGATTCCTTCCGGAATGGTCAAGAAAGACGATATCTTTTCTCCTGCGTCTCTCTTCTCCCGGTGCTGTCACATAATAATCTGCCGACTCATCGGCAAAGATCAGAACTTCCGCCACATAATACCCCGGCAGCAGCTCTCTCATAGGAATCTCTCTGGCCGGCTCCGACCTGTTTTCCGCATAGTGAAATACCATGCCGCCTGCTTTCTCTCCCCTGTAAACTACATAAGTATAAGTATAACACTCATATGGAAGAGGTATCTCCTCTTTATATTCTAAAAGCACCGGCAGGATACAGCGGCGGTCCTCCTGCCACTCTATGAGTTTTTTTATTCTTACTCTGACTTCTTCTGACAATTCTTTATCTTTATAAAAATCCAGATAAGCCCACTGCCAGATCAGTTTTAGATTCCCCTGATCGATCAGCCTTCCGAGAATCGGATAAAACTCATCCGAAATGTACACTCCTTCTTCATAAGACAGTTCTGCAAACTGGCCCGCCAGCTTTTTTATCAGTTTTTTGTCTCTGGAATCCTTCTCAACATAAGATAAGAAGACAGGAAGGTCCTCCCACTCTGCTCCTTTCCCGGCGGCCATATCAAGAAGCTGCTCCGTAAACTGCTGATCATATATTTTGTGTCTGTCTCCCTGTTTCCAGATCTTCCGCATCTGATCCAGGTCTCCCCTGAAAAAACGTTCCAGATATGCAAGAATCTCGCTGTTGTATACTTGTCCCTTAAAAACCGCAAGGCACATATCGATCAAAGTCTGCACCCTCTTCCGGCTCCGGGATGTGAGTTCATGCAGCACGACCTCTTTTAACGGCTCCGGGTCCATGAAATCAAATCCAAAGATCTCCATGCCTTTCATCGCCTCTTTGTAGTGGCGGCCGGCAATGAAATACTCCAGCATCTGCTTACAGTTTTCCTCGGAGAGAAATTTCCACTGGACCATAGACAGCGCCTGCTCTAATTGTTCCTGCTCTCCGTGCTTCCAGTAATAGTCCAGAAGCTTTTCAAATAATCTGTGCCGATATTCTTCTTTCAGGCTCTGACATTCAAGGACAGCCCTCACATCCGGAATATCTCCGGGTTCATATTCTGTCTTCTGTGCAAAGACCAGGCTTCTGCGGATCAAATATGCTTCATTTCTCCTGCCAAGCCCCGAAAATACAGCCTCCTCCTGCTCCCTCGTCCACAGTTTTGAAAATTCATAGTCCAGTGACAGATAGCGGTTGTCCTCCTGATCCATAAACACGACCAGAGGGTCGCTGTAGACCGTCACATAAACTTCCCCGTTTTCCAGAGAAACATTCTGAACTTCTTTTAACTCCTGATGATAGACGGCGGCCTTTTCCACCGCCGGATTCCTGCAGATCAATTTCTGCTTTGCCATAATCCCTGCGATTCCGGCCCTGCCTTTCATCCCTTCTAAAAGGCGGTCAAAGAAGGCCCTGTAAAGAATAAACAGATTAGAATTGATTCTGCCTTCTGCCAGCTGTTCCAAGAGAAATTCTTCAATCTGCGGCTCAAAAGATGGAAATACTGCCTCATATTTCCGCCGGTTCTTAACAAGATTGGCATACAGGTAAGCCCTCTCCCGGCTGCTTAAACTGTTGCTGTACGAAAAATACAGCAGTACATTCTTCTCAAGATACGGATATCGGTCTTTTGGAATCGTACGAAGGTAAGATTCCTGGAGTCCGATCATCTGAATCCCCGCCCGGACAGCTTTTTTAAAATATATATGATAACACTCATCGGTACAGTTTCCCCGGATCAGCATAGAGCAGATCGCCTGGAGCCCTTCCTTTGACTCCTCTCTCTGAAAGGACAGTATCAAATCAAAAAGCAGCTCCTCCGAAAATCCTTTGTCTTTCAGCACAAGACCGTAAATATGTTTTTTCATGCTTTTCCCAAACAGGTCCCTGCAAATGCCGAAATGAATGATCTCTCTCTCAAAATCAGTGATCTTTTTTGCCCTGCTGTGATCCTGGTTCCAAATGCTGACGGCCTCAAACCATAAAAAGCTGCTGCACCGGCCTGTATCATAAACCTCTTTTATCTTCTGAAGCTGAAGTCCGAAATCATATGCCAGCTCTTCGTCAAGATAAATCAGCATCCACAGCAGATATCCTTTGTGATCGTCCGCTTTCTGAAAAAGCTCATAAATCCGGTCTTTTGCATACTCTGTCTGATCCGGTGTCTTTAAATAAAGTGCTTTCAAATATAAATAATAGCCATAGTAAAAAGGATCTGACTGAACCTCACTCATATTCGGCTCAAGTCTTGCAAAGCCTCTCTCGATTGCTTCCTCTGCGCCGAGAACAATATGACAGTGCAGGTTTAAGAGAGTCCTCAGTATCTCTAAGGATGCCTCTCCCTCCATCTGTGCGGTCAGATTCATTTCCTTTTCCGCAAACTCCGTGACATGACATCCGCCAAGACAAAATTCCATATACGCATCAAAAATCTGGTCGGACAGATTCCAAGCCCCTTCGTTTCTCTCTTTCTCTGCATTGAACAGGATGTCTGTCTGACAGCTGCTGTACGGGGCAGAAACCATAAGAATTCCCCGGCTCTCTTCCCTAGCATCAGAAAACAGCACGGGAATGGTCAGTACCCCTTCCACAAAATCCTCTTCTGAAAATTCTGTCTTTTGCAGAGACAGAAACGTGGAATCCAGGCGGATCTTCCCCTGGACAAAACCGCTGCCCTCTTTGTAAATCTTCACGTACAGAGGCTCAACCGCATTCACCCGACGGATCTCATACGCATCCTTTTCCGGTCTCAGCACCGCAGGTTCTTTTGCCCCGATACAGATCAAAAACTCTTCAAAGATCTGGCCCCGGTTTCGGCCGAGCAGGAGCTGATGATAGATTTCCTTTTCCCTGGAATTCTCCTCCAAATACTCATTTTTGAAGGCCTCAGAAAAAAAGAGGGCCTTTGCCCGCTGTTCATCTTCCTGTACAATTTGTATGAACTGCTTCATCTTCTCTGTCATGGGTTCCTCCGATTTTAAGACTGGTGGTCTCAGGGTATTTGGTCTATAATAGCTGTAATAAAGTTTTGTATTTCAGAGGTCATGGATGCTTCACACCCTTTGATCTCTGCTCCGTAATATTATAGCAAACTTCGACAAAATAGAAAAGATAAAGAAAGGTGAAACTATGTCAGAAAAGAAGCAAGTCTTCCACGGAAGCGACTTAGAAAAAATAGAAGAAATATATGGGATTAAAAAAGAAGACATCATTCCTTTCGGAGGCAATGTAAATCCCCTCGGGATCTCCCCGCTGTTTCGGGAAAGCCTGATCCGCCATGTAGATGCTGTCTGCACGTATCCCGACCGCGACTACAAGTCCCTGCGCTCCACACTGAGCCTGTATGCCCGGATTCCTATGGAGCATATCATTGTCGGAAACGGAGTGACAGAGCTGATCAGCCTGACCATGCACCTTCTCCGTCCGAAGAAAGCTCTGCTGCTTTCCCCGACTTACTCTGAATACATGCGGGAAATTTCTATGATCGGCGGCACCTGTCTGGAGTATAACCTGAAGGAATCCTTGGACTTTTGCCTGGACATCGAAGACTTGAAACACTCCCTCACCGATGATGTGGATTTATTCGCATTCTGCAATCCAAACAATCCCACATCCAGTGCATTAAACAAGGACCAAATCTCGGAGATCCTTTCCCACTGTAAAAAGCACGGCATCTTTGTTTTGGCAGACGAGACTTACGCAGAGTTTGCCCCGGATATAGACGATGTCACTGCCGTACCCCTGACCCGAAAGTTTGACAATCTGTTTGTCCTGCGGGGAACTTCAAAGTTCTTTGCTGCACCGGGCATCCGCCTCGGCTACGGGATCAGCGGAAATATGAATTTTATCAGGGCAGTGGAAGACAAAAAAAATCCATGGAGCATCAATACTCTTGCAGCGCTTGCAGGAGAAGCAATGTTCATGGATACAGACTATATTAAAAAGACGAAGGCTTACATCGCAGAAGAGCGCAGAAAATGTACGGACAGACTTTCAGGCACCCCTGCTTTTAAGATTTATCCAGCCTATGCCAATTTCCTTCTTGTCCGGCTGACGGACGGCACCACTTCTCATGAGATGTTTGAACGCTGTATCAAGAAAGGGCTGATGATCCGTGACTGTTCAAGCTTTGAAGGGCTTGACGGGGAATATATCAGATTCTGCTTCCGAAAAGAAGAGGAAAATAATGCTTTGCTGGATACTCTTCTGCAAGTATGAGTTTATTGTTTGACATAAAATATATATTTCAGAAACTGCAGTGTCACATAGATCAGCAGAGCTGCCGAAAGCACGGTCTGGAAATCTACGATCCATTTTAAATAGGTTACCGGATATCCCCACTGGCTCAGTGTGATAAAAGCTTCTTTTAATGCTGCGGCACTGATCACAAATGGAAATGTATAAGCGGCAAACGATGGTGTAAACGGCATGACAATATATTTTAATCCCACCGCAAGCACAAAAACATATAAGATTACAGATAAAACCGTTAGTACGATTACCAGCCATGCCATTGGCTTTTCAAAGCAGTTTAGGTACCCTGCCAGCAGAAGGCTTGCGGGTGCCGCAAAGATACAGACCAGCGGCTGATACTCTTCCGGTATTTCCTTGACTTTTGCATATCTCTTTATAATCGGAACAGCAATGATCACCGTAAAGAGAAGGGCTGCCCAGAAAAACCAGCGGCCAATCTCTCTCATATCAGCGTTGGGAGCCGTCATGCTGCTCATCGCCAGTCCGGCATAGAAGATAAAAAAGCTTGCATACACATTTTTAATGTTAAACTTGTAATATATAAAGTGTCCGTTGAAATATACCAAAAGATACACATGCACCGCCAGTGCAAGAATCCACAAGATAGAAACGGCATCCCCCACATAAGGTTTGATATAAACGGTCAGGACAAGCAGACCCATGGAAAACGCACCCGAAATACTGCAGTTTACCGGATCTTCCAGTTCTTCTTTTACCATGTCGAGACAAGTTCCGGTCTTTAACAGCAAAAGGATCAGCAGACAGACGGCCATGGCTCCGCAGACTGACTTTAAAGTTACAGAATAATTTTCTATCATAATTCCCATGGCGGCAAAGCCGAGCATCGGCCCTGCCAAAGGCAAAGGTATTCTCTCTATCGTGTTTTTCATTTTTATCCTCCTTGTGTTCTAGTTTTCGTATAGATCTTTCAGGATCGCCCCGGCACTTTTCTTCTGATAGCCTTCCGGGTCTTCCATAATGTGATTTCCCGAAATATCCCATCTCATCTGTCCGTATTGGGTAAGATAACTCCTTCCCCTGGAACAGTCCGGATATCTTGTGTACCATTTTCTATGATACTTTTTCATATATTTTCTTGCAAGTGCCAGTGCCTGGCTTTTTTTCTTTCCTCCCGGTGTGGCCGTTCCGGAAATCTGCACTCCTTTCGGACTGGAATGAACCAAAACGACACTGCCGTCTTTACAGGAGCCGATGACGATCCATACGTGGCCGCAGCTTGAAGATCCCATAATGTCTCCTGCTTTGTAGTCTGTCACCTTACTCTTGCTTTTATATGTTCCCCAGCCTTTTTGGGCAAACAATTCAGGCTGGTCTTTTGCTTTCCGCACATAACCGCCTCTGCCCGGTACCGTATTTCTGATATTATACACGGTCCACCCGACGAAGCCTGAGCAGTCCAGGCCTTTTCCTCTGCGGTAGCGGTACTTTTTATAATTATACCCCGAATTCTGCGACAGGAAAAACCGGTTCCACTCCCCGTTCAGTCCGATCCGCTTCCCGTCTTTCCCGGTTCCGGTATCGGCTTTATTCCATCCTCCGCCCCAGATGTATAAGGTGGTGCCCACCGGGGCTGCGGCTGTTTTCAGAAAATTTTTAATAGTAGATTCTCCTCTGGCTGCCATCGATACTTTCACTGCTTTAGAAAATCTGCTGTAATATTTTTTCTTTTTGTATTTCCTGAAAGAACGGACTTTAAAACAGTAATTGACCCCGGGCTTCAAGCCTTTGATCACATATCTGGATGACTTTGAGACAGCTTTTTTTCTATACTTTTTCTTCTCTTTGTCGTACAGATAAATCTCCGTCCCTGTGGCTCTTTTTCCCTTTAACCAGGACAGAACAATATTCCTTTTTACGCCGGTGGCCATCACTCCGGAAGGCTTCCCGGGTTTCTTTGATGCTCCCTGAATTTGTCTCTCTCCTCCTGCCCATACCAGCATCATACAGAGTGCTGTAAGCAGTATCCTCTTTGTTTTCATGATTATGTATCCTCTGTTTCATTTATTCGATAAATCCGAGTATTTCCTTATATATCTGGCCGGAACATGATTCGTTCAAGATTTCGTGTCTGCATCCGGGATATAGTTTCCCTTTTGTGTCTGCATACCCAAGCTCCTTTAAAAAAGAGACAGCATTCCAGAATTGTTTTTGGGATATGATACACGGATCATCTTCTCCTGCGATAAACAGAATCGGCAGATCTGTCTTTTTCTTCTCCCATCCTCTCCGGCTGTATGTCTCATCCATCAGATGAAACAGATTTAAAAATCCGTTGTTTGTAAACACAAACCCGTCCAGCGGTTCTTCATCGTACTTCCTGACGTTATCTTTATCGTAACTGATCCAGCCGTTTAATGATTCTCCGTCCTTGAGCTGCTTATTGAAGGCTCCGAATGCCAGTTTGTGAAAAAACAAGCCTTTCTTCCGGTCTCCGCAGATTCTGCATGCAATCTTTGCCATCCCTGCGGCTGGTTTTGCCAGAGGATTTTTACTGGGACTTCCGCATACGGTCAGCGAACTCAGCTCCCAGTCATACTTTTTCAAATAGCACCGCACAATCAAAGACCCCATACTGTGCCCAAATAAATGGACAGGCAGGCCGGGGAACTCCATTTTGATCCACTCCGTAACCTGATGGGCATCCTCCACAACGGCCCGTCCGGAGGTGTCGTAAAAATATCCAAGATCGTCTTCTCTTTCTATGCTCTTACCATGTCCTCTGTGGTCATGGATCACTGCGGCATAGCCCCGGTTTTGCAAATATTCCATAAAAGGAAGATAGCGTTCCTTGTGCTCACTCATCCCATGGCAGATCTGAACCACTGCCCTGGGCTGATTTTCTGGTGTCAGTATTAAAACATGGAGACGATGACGGTCTACTTCTGATTTTATATACAATTCTCTCTTCATACTCCATCCTCCGATTATTTTTATCCTGTCTGTTATGATGTATTATACTCGTTTTGCTTTACCTTGGAAAGAAAAACAGCTATAATTATCTTGTAATGTATTCTAATTTTATTAAGAACACAGGAGGACAGTTATGAAGAGATTAAAAAGAGTTCTGGCACTTACTTTGGCTGCCGTGATGCTTTTTACACTGGGAGGATGTAAGAAGAAAACTCCCGAGGAAGTATTGGAAGCTGCCACGAAGAAGATGAGCAAAGTAACATCTGCCGATATGAGCGGAAACATCAAGATGAAAATGAGCAGTACATCATCCACCAGTTCCAGCCTTGAGATGAACATGGGACTCAAGATGAAAGCTACTGACATGACCTCGAAAGACATGAAGATGGATATGGACCTCACCATGGGGATTGCCGGTCAGGATATGGTCATTAAAGCCTATTACACCGACGGTTACTACTATATGAACTATTCTGGTCAGAAACAGAAACAGAAAATGGACTTTACAGCCATGCAGAAACAGATGGAGAATTCTACCGGACAGTTTGATATGTCTGCTGATAATTACAAAGATCTGAAAATGGAAAAGAAAGATGATAATTATATTATCTCCTTTAAGTTTAAAGAAAAAGCATTAAATGACTACATCAATAAGATGATGGGGCAGATGAATTCCACAGGTGCCGCAGGTTCCAATACCAATTATGCGGATCAGGTAAAGTTTGACTCTATGTCCGGTACCATGACCGTCAATAAAGACTCAGAGATTACCGCACAGAAGATCAATATGGTTCTTTCAAGCAAAGAAGATACGAAGCTTAAGATCAAAATGATTGTTGATCTTAAATATAACAGTATCGGAAAAGATGTGAAAGTAACACTTCCTGATGATCTTGATACTTATAAGGAAGCTCCTGCTGCTTCCACCACAGCACCTGCCGCAACAACTGCACAGTAACTAAAACGGGCCTTCCGGATCTCTCCGGCAGGCCCATATCTTTTCCATGTTATTAACGTTCTTTTATCGGTGTATAGGTTTTATGCCCGGCCACGCCTTTGTACGCCGGTCTTATGATCCTTCCCCCGTTTACAAGCTCCTCCATCCTGTGTGCGCTCCATCCCGCAATTCTCGCGATGGCAAACAGCGGAGTATACAGTTCATAAGGAAGATCCAGCATGCTGTAAATAAAACCGCTGTAAAAGTCAATATTTGCGCTGACGCCTTTATAGATTCTGCGTTCTTCTGCAATGACTTCTTTTGCCAGCTTTTCTACATTGGTATATAAAGCATATTCCTTTTCCTTTCCTTTTTCTTTTGACAGTCCCTCTACAAAGTAACTTAATACCTTTGACCGCGGATCGGAAATAGAATAAACCGCATGCCCCATTCCATAGATCAGCCCAGACTGATCAAAGGCCTCTTTCCTCACGATCCTGGTCAGGTATTCTTTCAGTTCCTTCTCATCCGTCCAGTCCTTCACATGTTCTTTGATATCAGCAAACATCTGGACAACCTTGATGTTTGCTCCCCCATGTTTCGGTCCCTTTAAAGAACACAGTGCCGCTGCCACAGAAGAATATGTATCCGTTCCCGAAGAGGAAACCACGTGAGTCGTGAAAGTCGAGTTATTTCCGCCGCCGTGCTCCGCATGGAGAACCAGCGCAAGATCCAGGATTTTTGCCTCCAGTTTTGTATACTTGCTGTCCGGCCTTAACAGGTACAGAATGTTTTCCGCTGTGGACAGATTCTCTTGAGGCGGATGGATCACCAGGCTTTCTCCCTTTTCGTAGTGGCTGTATGCCTGATATCCGTAAACCGCCAGCACAGGGAAAAGTGCAATCAGCTGAAGTGACTGCCTGAGCACATTCGGTATGGAAGTATCACTGGCGTTATCATCGTAAGAAAATAACGTAAGCACACTTCTCGCCAGCGTATTCATCATATCCCGGCTCGGAGCCTTCATGATAATGTCCCGGACAAAATTTGTCGGAAGCTGACGGTATTCCGCCAGGAGCTGTTTTAAATCCTGAAGCTGTTCCTCATTGGGCAGTTCCCCGAATAAGAGAAGATAAACTGTCTCCTCGAATCCATACCTCTCTTCTTTGATAAATCCCTGAACAATATCTTCAATGTCAATTCCGTGATAGTATAATTTTCCATCACATGGAACAATCTCTCTGTCCTCGACCATATAGGACATGATCGTCGAAATATCAGTCAGTCCTGCCAGTACACCCTCTCCGCTCTGTTTCCGCAGTCCTCTTTTCACGTCATACTTTTCAAAAAGAGTGGGATCGATTTTCTTCTCACACTTTTTTGCCAGTTCTTCAATTTCGGGTGTAATTTCAGAAAACTTATTCGGCATATTTTTTATCATCTTGATTGCTCCTTTCTTACTATGATTCTTAACAATTAAAAGCCCTGTTTACCGCACTGTCAGGCAATATCGTGGTACTTTCCGAGGAATTCCCTCGTCCGCTCATTGGCCGAGTTAAACACATCCTCCGGAGCCGCGTCTTCCACGATGACCCCCTGGTCCATGAAGATGACCCGGTCTGAGATCTCCTTCGCAAATGCCATCTCATGGGTGACAATCACCATAGTCATATTCAGGTCTGCCAGGGATTTAATGACTTTCAGCACCTCTCCGGTCAGCTCCGGGTCCAGTGCAGAAGTCGGCTCATCGAAGAACAGAATCTTCGGCTCCAGAGCCAGCGCCCTTGCTATGGAGACTCTCTGGGACTGTCCGCCTGACAGTTCACACGGATAAGCATCGGCCTTTTCTTCGAGTCCGAGCTTTCTGAGCAGTCCGAATGCCTTCTCCCTGGCCTCTTCTTTCGGGATACCGGCCACCTGTACCGGGGCCTCCATGACATTTCTCAGCACACTGTAGTGTGGAAACAGATTGAAATTCTGAAAAACAAATCCTGTCTCCATCAGTATTTTCTTTTGTACCTCTTTTGACGCATACTCCGGTGTGTCTCCGTTCATGGATACCAGCGTATGTCCGTTGATCTCGATGGTTCCCTTGGTCACCTTTTCCAGCTGATTCATGCATCTTAACAGCGTGGATTTTCCGGAACCGGAGGAACCAATGATCGTCACGATCTCTCCGTCGTTAATCTGGAAAGAAATATCTTTTAAGACCTTCAGCTTTCCGAAATTTTTCTGGAGATTAGTCACAGATAAAACACTCATTTTCTTTCCTCCTTAACGATAATAACTCATCCGTTTTTCCAGGATGCCAAAAACTTTAGATACAATCATATTCATGATCAGATAAAAAATACCTGCCACGATCAAATATTCCATCCCGCGGCTTCTGGACATATTATTGGCTGCGACCACATAAATTTCCATGACACCGATGACATGTGCCAGGGAAGTATCTTTTACAAGAGTCATGCACTCACTTCCCATCGGCGGCAGAATGATCTTGACTACCTGCGGCAGAATGATCTTAAAGAATGTCTGTGCCTTACCGAATCCAAGCACTTTTGCAGCCTCGTACTGTCCGTTCGGTATCGCCTGAATTCCGCTCCGGTAGATCTCCGCAAAATAAGCGGCATAGTTTAAAGAAAATGCCACAACCGCTGCCATAGTCCGTTCGATTCGTATGCCTAAAAGCAGATTCAGACCGAAATAAAAACCGTATAACTGGAGGATCAGCGGTGTACCTCTCATAATCAGCAGGTAAAAACGCACCGGAAGCTGAATGATCTTAAATCTGGTCATTCTCCCAAGCGCCAGTACAAGCCCCAGTGTCAGGCCGAAGACCAGTGTGAGGAAAAAGATGATCAGTGTCTGATCCAATCCGTTATGTAACAGCATATCTGCAATGCCAGGCAGTTTTTCAAACCATTGTATGATACCATCTATCATTTTTTTGCTCCTATAAGTATAAATTTTCCGGAATTTTTCTGTCAGAAATTAATTTCTGTGTTGGTGAAAAAATCAAGAGGCTTTGAAAAAAGCCTCTTGCTTCTTGTCTCTTATTTGATTGTTGTCAGATCTTCGCCAAACCATTTTTTACTGATCTTAGCCAGTGTTCCGTCTTTTTTCATATCCTTTAACTGTTTTTCTACTTCTGCTTTCAGTTTTTCATCTCCGGTACGGAAACCGATAACATATTTCTCAGTAATTAAATTGTCATTTAAGATCTTGAATTTTCCCGGGTCCTTCTTCGCGTAATATTTTGCAACCACTTCATCCATAACAGCTGCATCACAGCCATTTCCAAGGTCATTTAAGATCTCAACATTGTTGCCGAAGTATACAATCTTTGCATTTTTTAATTCTTTTGTCTGGTCAACAGCATCTGCGGCCGTAGAACCTTTCTGTACTCCCACCTGCTGCTTTTTAATATCTTTTAAGCTCTTGATCTTGCTCTTTTCCGGTACGAGCAGCACCTGGTGGTTATCCATGTAAGACTCAGAACAAAGCATCTCTTTTGCCCTGTCTTCGCTGTATGTCAGTCCGTTCCAGATACAGTCGATGGTCTTTCCCTGCAGTTCCTGGTCTTTGGAATCCCAGTTGATCGGCTGTAATTTTAATTTGATCCCCATTCTCTTGGTGACTTCTTTTGCCATGTCAATGTCAAAGCCTACGATCTTCTGATCCTTGTCTGTGAATCCCATAGGAGGGAAAGAGGCATCCAATCCCAGTATTAATTCTTTGTTGTCTTTTACATACTGAAGTGACTCGTCTGTCTTACTTTCTTCTTTCTTTGAACATCCTGCCAAAAGCATAGAACCTGCCAGCACAGCACTTACGCAAAGCACTAATAATTTTTTCACTCTCATCCTAAAACTCCTCCGTTTTTATTTCCTGTCATGATAGCACATTAGTGTACTAAATTCATACGTTAATATACTATCAAACTACATGCTTTTTGTCAATCTCCATGGATAGTATTTCCTGCCGTTCTGCCTGGAAAATCCTTGTTTTTGCGGTGTCATCCGTGTTATAGTAAACTTATCTTTGCTGAAGAAAGAAAGGGGAATATCTACCATGAGAAAAAAAGGGCTGAAAATACTTGCTATGTCTGCGGTACTGAGCATCTCGATGACTGCCTCTGTCTTCGCAGGAAGCCTGTCACTGCGGTATTCCGGGAAAAACCGCACATACAAGGGAAAACAGCTCACATTTTATTATAAAGGGAAAAAAATTGACTTAGGAAAGGCCCCGGGCATCCAGATCAACAAGGTCAATATGCTTCCCTATTATAATGCCATCGTAAAGAACGGACCGAAAGTAAAGAGAAGCTACAACAGCAAGACTGGAAAGCTGGTACTGACCAACGGTAAGAAAACGATTACGTTTTATAAGAATAAAAAATATGCCTATACCAACGGGGTGAAACGGACGTTTACCACCGCCCCGCTGACTGTAAAGTATAGGAGCATCAACAAAAACTATATTCTGCTCCCGGCAAAATTCACAGCCAAATATCTGGGCATCAGCTATACATACTCAAGCTCTGCAAAACGTATTGACTATGCAAAGCCAGCGGCGGCAAGCAAACCCGATTCTCCTGTGAAGTCCAATACAACGACAAAATATAATACGACACTGTCTAATTACATAAAAAAGCAGCAGGCCCAATGGAAAACTTACGGCGGAAAAACGATAGACTATAAAAAATACATTCCTGTAACTACGGATAATACGAACAGTTTTCAATTTCTTCGCGTAGACACTTATCATGCGGTTAATTCTTCTAAGTTTAATTCCACACTCCAGACTATGGTTTCCAAAAAGTCCGGAAGTGTTCTGTCAGGAAAAGCCTCAGTCATTACGAATACTGCAAAGACTTATAATCTGGACCCACTTTATTTTCTTTGCCAGACAGTACATGAAAGCGGTTATGGGACAAGTACTTTGGCAAAGGGAATAAAATCTGCAGAATTAAAGGATACGAAGCTGAAATCCGTGAATCTAAAAGGTAAAATTGTTACCGGTGAATCTCTGACAAAAGACTCTTCCGGTGAGATCACAGCATTTAACTACATAACTTCTAAAAACAGAAAAAGTAACCGGAGTTATGTAAAAACTGAAAACGGTTATCTGGAAGTAAAAACATTATCCGCCGCGGAGCAGAAAAAAACAGTCTATAATCTCTATGGCATAAAAGCAGTCGATGCTGCTCCACAGTTGTGCGGATTCACATACGCTTATAATCAGGGCTGGACAAGTGTTGATAAAGCCATTCAGGGCGCCGGTAAATTTTTATCTAAATGGTATGTTCACAACAATACATATAAACAAAATACACTTTATAAAATCCGTTATAACCAAAATCTAAATTATCTCTGGCATCAGTATGCCTCTGACCCGGCCTACGCCCAGTCCATCGGCAAGCTGATGAACACATATCAAAGCGTATATTCCAGCACCAGCGGATTTATTTATGACACACCAGTATTCAACTAGAGAACAGAGCAGTCAAATAAATAGCTCAGGTACAAATCCTGGGCTATTTTTTATTTCCCAAAACCAATCTTTCTTCCTCTGTTCCGTCTTAAATATTACATTTATATTACGAATTTATTGTATATTTTTTAATATAATGCTATACTTATATTACATTTTAATTACAATAGGAGGATAAATAAGTTATGAAGAAACGAATCATTGCAGTATTTACGATATTATTTGCCTTTACATCGATTTTATCCGTTTTCCCAAAATCGGATATCTCGGCTGCATCCTTAAAGATCAGATACGGAGGCAAGACAAGATACTATACGGGAAAACAGCTAAACTTTACATACGCTAAAAAAGGGATTTCCACAAAAACACCAGGCATTCAGATGAAGAGTATTAACATGATCCCTTATTACAGTATTCTCGTAAAGAACGGGCCCAAAATCAAGCGCAGTTACAGCAAAAAAACAGGAAAACTTGTACTCAAGTACAAGAACAAAACGCTAACTTTCTATAAGAATAAGAAAACCTGCTATGTGAACGGCAAGAAGAAAACATTATCCGCTGCACCCGTCTCAGTCAAGTACTACACGATCAAAAAATATAATATTCTGCTTCCGGCTAATTTTACGATCAAGAATTTAGGACTGGACTATTCCTATATCTCTTCAGCAAAGAGAATCCACATCAACAAGCCGGGAAACAGCTACTTATACACAAAAAACACAACGACTAATTATAATAAGAAGACATCCGATTATATTAAATCCCAGACGGTAAAATCTTATGGTGGTAAAAAAATCAACTACAACAACTATGTGCCGACCAGTACTGATCCGACTCACGGCTACCAGTATCTGCGTCTGAATACATACCGCACCGTCAACAGTTCAAAGTATAACAGTCTCTTAAACAGTAAGGTAAAATCCAAAAGTGTGCTGAAAAACAAAGGTTCTGTTCTCAACAGCGCTGCTAAAACTTATAAGATCGATCCTGTTTATTTCCTCTGCCAGACGATTTTGGAGACTGGTTATGGTACAAGCACTCTCTCACAGGGCAAATCGATTACCAAGGTTATCACAGGAAAGTCTGTTGTGAAAGACAAAAAAGGCAATGTCACAGGGTTTCAAAAAGTAAACGGCAAATATCAGACAAAGAAGATTTCATCTAAAAAAGTATACAATTTATACGGCATCAAGGCCTATGATTCTGACCCACAGCTGTGCGGATTCAGCTACGCATACTATCAGGGCTGGACAAGTGTGGACAAAGCCATCAAAGGCGCTGCAAAATATGTCAGTCAGGAATATATTAATAACAGTACCTACAAACAAAATACCCTGTACAAATTCCGCTACAATCCAAATACCAAATACATCTGGCACCAGTATGCCACAGATCCGGGATATGCCCAGAAAATCGGAAAACTTATGTACAGCCAGTTCAGAAGTGCTTATGCGACAGGCAATACATTGACATTTGACCGTCCAAAATTCAAATAATGTTTTCTAATCTGATCTGTTAAAATCCACAAAAAGCTCCTGGGGGTCCTCACTCATTGAGGGTCCCAGGAGCTTTTATTGCTCTGCCTTCTTTATTTACTCTTTTTCCTCAACCCTGCCGCAAGTCCGGTCAATGCTGCCCCGAACACCAGGGTGAGGCACAAAATCTGTCTCTCATCTCCTGTTCTGCTGACACGCTTCCTTCTCACTCTTTTCTTATACTCCCATTCCGGCACAGTCTTTTTCTTTTTTGTCTTTTTCGCAGTCGTCGGTGCCGCCATAGTCTCCGTCCTGTCCGCTTCTTTCCACTTCGCCTTTAACTTTACATCACTGTGAACCGGAGTCTTGAAATCCCACTTCACTTCGTTTCCGTCTTCCTCTGTATAATACCAGCCCTCAAACACATATCCCTCTTTTGCAGGGTCCCTCGGAGCTTCCGCACAGTCGCCTCCTTTGACTGTCTGTGTTTCCGGCTGATAGTCTCCTCCGTCAGGGTCAAAGGATACTCTGTGATCCCCGGTCAGCGTCACCTTTACTGTGGCTTTATTTCCGTCAGA
>NZ_QTXQ01000010.1:0-1153 GCF_003461725.1 Anaerostipes sp. AF04-45 | reverse complement strand
TCCCCGGTCAGCGTCACCTTTACTGTGGCTTTATTTCCGTCAGAAAGGGAAAAGGTGAGGTCAAAAACTCCCGTTTTTCCATCTTTTTTGCTTTGTTGATCACTGCCAGCTGGCTTTCATCCACCAGAATCTTTGCATTATCCAGGTTCTTGTCTTTTCCTTTTGCCTGGCAGAGGCCGATAATCTGTTCCTCCGTAAAGGGCTCTCCCTTTGTAGGCTGTGTCGCATGGTTCGCTCCGATCACAGAAAAAGGATCATCCTGTCTTTCCTTTGCGGCATCTGTTCCCTCATCTCTCAGAAATACAGTGATTGTAACCGTTGTATTGTCCGGCGTCCGGAAAGTCAGAGGAAAATCGCCGGTCTTCCCTGCGGTCTTTGCCGCATTGATCGCTGCAATCTGCTCTTCCTCTGCAAAACTAAGATCCTCTGTTGGAATCTCCATCCCGTCTTTGTCCACCGCTTTTACCATGGACAGCTCTTTCAGCTGCTTTTTCGAAAAACCGTCGCCGCCGGTTTTGCTGATGATATGTTTCCCCTTTATCATCTCACCTGTGTCCGGGTTTTCTGTAATCGCATCGTACTCACCGACCAGTGTGACCGTGACGGTTACTTTATTTCCCTTTGCATCAGAATAGGTCAGCTCAAACTCCCCGGCTTTCCCCTGTGTCTTATGTTCATTGATCTTTTTGAATTGTTCCTGATCCACAGAAAAATCATCGAGAGAAATATTGTTGCCTTCCTTATCTTTTCCTTTTACCTCGCCCAGATGCTTGATGTCTTCTTCTGTAAATGGGCTGCCCCCCGTTTCCTTTGTAAAGTCATTGGCTCCGATCTATTCTTTTATGTTCTCTTTATCAAATCCCCCTGCATCCTCGCCGTCATTTCGTAAGAACACTGTTACCGTTACTTCCGTGCCGTTGGGAGTCGTATAGGTCAGAGGAAAATCCCCGATTTCTCCCTTTGTCTTCGCGGCATTGATAACTTCCAGTTCCTCCGGTTTTGCCAGCGTCAGCTGTTCCGGCGGAAAGTTTGTCCCGTTTTCCTGTTTCCCCGTTACCTTTGTGAGATGATGAAGCAATTCCTCCGAAAATGGTTTCCCGCCGCTCTTGCTGATCACATGGTTGGCTCCGATCTGCTCTTTCGTATCATCCTC